>JAFTUO010000046.1 GCA_017466215.1 Oscillospiraceae bacterium
GTTATTGAGCAAGCGATTCATTACTTCAACTACGAACGCCCTGTTCGCAAACTGAACGGAAAACCACCAGTCCTGTACAGAACAGAACTGGTGGCATAAGAAATTTTGTGTCTACTAACTATTGACTACTTCATCAAAGCCCGCTTTTTTCAGAAAAAACAGTATATTTTGTGGTTTTACCGCGAAAAAACACAAAATATTATGATATTAAGTGTTGACAAATTGTAACCTTTATGCTATCATCTGTAAGGTTTGTAACTATTTGTAACCAATTAAGTCAGGAAAGGAGCGGTCATCAATGAAGCGCAAGCACCTTTTTAGAACAGTAGCATACCTTCTGATCTGCGTTATGGCGCTGTCCGTATTCGCACAGCCGGTTATGGCAAAGCCTGCGGAAGAGCTTTTGAATACCGACTCGATCCCGACGGAAGTG
This sequence comes from Oscillospiraceae bacterium, assembly GCA_017466215.1. GTDB lineage: Bacteria > Bacillota > Clostridia > Oscillospirales > Oscillospiraceae > Faecousia. The sequence goes on from JAFTUO010000046.1 coordinate 434, forward strand.
GAAACAGAAAACAGCTACCGGGTAAGTAAGGTCCACCGCAGCCCCTACTACAACTCCACCGAGATCGGCTGCTTCAAAAACGGCACAAAGCTGACCGTTCTGGAGACTACCGAGTATTTTTACAAGGTAGACTGCTACGATATGACCGGCTACATCGCCAAGAGTCAGGTTTCCGTGAATGAAAACGGAGAATATTATGTAAACTGCGTCAAGGGCTCTGCTGAGACCAAGTACCTGCCCTACTACAATATGCAGAAGGCGCTGGAGCTTCGCCACGACCTGCTGAAGGTCGCCAAGGAGTACATTGGCGTACCCTACGTTTCCGGCGGCACCAGCCGCTGGGGCTTCGACTGCTCCGGCTATACCCAGTATGTGTTTAACAAGATGGAGGTCTCCATTGACCGCACCGTGTGGATGCAACTGGAGGACAGCATCATCGTCGCCAAGGAAGACCTGCAGTGCGGCGACCTGGTGATTTTTTCCTACACCGGTGATTACGGTGGATTTGCCTCCCACGTGGGCATCTACATCGGAAACGATCAGGTCATCCACGCCAGCTCCAGTCGCGGCGTTACCATTTCTGATCTGAACAGCGCCTATTACACCACCCATTATCAGTGCGCACGCCGGATCATTCTGGAAGAGGAAGCCTTCGCGCTGTCCATTCCCGTAACGGGCGTTATGCAGAACGCCTCCGGTTCTTACTGGCGCAGCGACAAGGGTGCGGACAGCATCTTCGTCGGTATGTGATCTACATAAAATGCCCAAGTGTTCTTAAAACACTTGGGCAGCTTTTTCGGCCAATCCGCCTCTGCGGATGCCAACAATTTCCCTTGAAAACTGACACAATAGACTGTATAATGTCATCGTTATTGTTTTTTACACGAAAGGATCTTCTATGAGCGCGCAGAAAAGAATTACAGAAAACAAAATGGGCGTGATGCCCTTAACACAGCTGCTGATCAATATGGCAGTGCCCATCGTCCTGGCAATGGTGGTGCAGGCGCTGTACAATGTGGTTGACAGCATCTATGTCTCCCGGATCTCAGAAAGTGCCGTTACGGCGCTGTCGCTGGCATTCCCGGTGCAGAATATTATGATCGGTTTCGCCACCGGTATCGGCGTGGGTGTCAACGCCCTGCTGAGCAAATCTCTGGGCGAGGGCGACCGGAAAACGGCCAGCCGCACCGCAGGCAACGGCTATTTTCTGGTGGCCGTGGTAACGGTGCTGTTTGCGCTGTTCGGCATTTTTGGCACACGGCCTTTCTTTGAAATGCAGTCGAATGTAACCGAAACCGTAGAGGGCGGCATCGCCTATATCAGCATTTGCTGCATCTTCGCCGTCGGCGTTTTTGTAGAGATCCTGGGTGAGCGTCTGCTGCAGGCCTCCGGCCGTACAGTCTTTACTCTGGTCACCCAGGGAACCGGCGCGGTGCTGAACATCCTTCTTGACCCGGTGTTCATCTTTGGCGCAGAGTGGTTGGGCATCAAGCCGATGGGCATTGCCGGTGCGGCGGTGGCTACGGTGATCGGCCAGTGGGCTGCTGCCATTCTGACGCTGATCTTCAACTTTAAGTGCAACCCCGAGGCGAAGTTCGGCCTCCGGGATCTGCTCCCCAGCGGCAGGGTTATCCGCACCGTACTGACGGTGGGCGTGCCGTCCATCATTATGGTGGCCATCGGTTCGGTGATGAATTTCTCGATGAATCAGATCCTGCAGGGCTTCAGCGAAACAGCCACCAGCGTGTTTGGCATCTATTTCAAGCTGCAGAGCTTCTTCTTTATGCCGGTGTTCGGCGTCAATAATGCCACGGTTTCTATCGTTGCCTATAACTATGGCGCGCGGAAGCCCCAGCGGATTCTCGGCACGCTGAAGCGCTCCTGTCTGATCGCAATGTGCATTATGGTGGCGGGCTTGCTGGCATTCCAGCTTGCGCCGGATCTGCTGCTGGGAATTTTCAATCCGTCGGAGGAATTTCTGCGCATCGGCCGCAGCGCTCTGCGGCAGATCAGCTGGGCATTCCCTATGGCGGCCATTGGCATCGCGCTGACTGCCGGCTTTCAGGCCCTGGGCAACGGCAGCTATTCTACCATCATTTCTCTGTGCCGGCAGATGCTGGTGCTGCTGCCGGTGGCGTATTTGCTGAGCCTGACCGGAAATGTTACCAATGTCTGGTGGGCATACCCCATCGCAGAGGTGATCAGCCTGTGCGTTACGCTGCTGTTCTTCCTGCGGATCTACCGCCGCAAGATCAAGCCGCTGACAGAATAAGAACCAAGCAACTTGGCTCTCCCTCTGGGAGAGCTGGCAAAAATCTTTGATTTTTGACTGAGAGGGTAAAAACCCTCTCCGCCCAGTGTGAGCACTGGGCACCTCCCCCAAAGGGAGAGGCAAGAATTGGTAGTAAGGAATAAGAACAAGCCCGTGGCATTTGCCACGGGCTTGTTTTTATCGAATTTTCTCGCCGTTCAGGATGGCTTCCGTCAAGCGATCGCCGTCGTAGCGCAGCGTCAGCAGGAAGAAGGGTGCATCGCGCCAAATCAGATCCAGGAAGATCTGATCGCCCTCCCATTTGGGCAGCTGGTCCAGAAAATCCCGGCTGACCCATTGCAGGTCGCCTTCGTCGCACTCTTTCAGCTCGCCCTCAAAGCCATCGGCGGTGAACAGGTACATATACTCTCCCTGGCTGGGATCTCCCGTCAGAAAGGTAATGACACCCCGACAGCGCCAGGAGGTGAGCGTCAAGCCGGTCTCTTCCCAGGCTTCCCGCAGCAGGCATTCCTCGGGAGCTTCCGTTCCCTCGAATTTGCCGCCGATGCCGATCCACTTGTCCTGATTGATATCATTCTTCTTTTTCGTCCGGTGGAGCATCAAGACCTGGTCTCCCCGGGTGATATAGCATAGGGTCGTGTTGAACATCGTTACTCCTTGTCATCACGCGGATGGCGTGCTGAATATTTGTGATGGTGATCTCGCTTGCACCGTCGCCACGCTCGCCGTCCAGCGTCCAGGACATTTCCGGGTCAGCCGTGATCCGCAGGCGGGAGGTGCTGAAAAAGGTTACCATTGCGCAGTTGTACTTTTTGTTCTGCAGGGCGCTGATGCATTCGGAAACTTCTATAATGTCCTTGGGCGCCCGGACCAGAAGCAGCTCAAATTTTCCGTCGGCCATATCCACCTGCTTGGGGTCCAAGGTAAGGATGCCGCCCACCGAGGTGGAATTGCAGATCGCGCCGAAGAGAAAATCGTCGTCGATGATCTGGTCGTCGGTTTCAATGCGGATATGCTCCTTGTGGAGCTGGGAAAGCTCCTGAATGCCGCCCAAAATATAGGCTGCGTGGCCCAGCGCATTTTTGATGTTCTGGGGCGTGGCGTAGGAGGCGCGGGTGAATGCACCAAAGGATGCCACATAGGTAAAGTACCGATCGCCGAATTTGCCCACATCATAGCGGACGGGTCTACCCTCCACGATGTCCCGGGCGGCCTGCAGAGGGTCTTTGGAAAGGTGCAACGTGTTGGCAAAATCATTGGTAGAGCCGCAGGGAATATAGCCCACGGGGATATCAAGTCCCTGGCGCATCAGGCCGTTGACCATTTCGCTGAACGTACCGTCGCCGCCGGCACAGACCGCAAGGTCTGCGTGCTTTGCCAAAAGCGCGGTGGTGCGCTCGCAGTCTCCCGGTCCGGCGGTCATATGGACCGTTACGGCATATCCGGCGCGGTTAAAGATGGTCAGAATATCGGTTAGATACCGGTTGGCTTTCCGCGTACCGGCATAGGGATTCATAACGAACAGCATTTTCTTCAAAGCCGGCACGCCCCTTTCCTGTCATTTCCTTGTAATATTATACCATTGGTTGGGGCGTTTACAAGGGAAAAGGAGAAATGTTTATAGTAAATTAAAAAATGGGGCGGCATTGACCAATGCCATTAGTGTAAAAATAAGCTGTCATTCCGAGGGCCGTTAGGCCCGTGGGAATCTCCCGGCACGATCTCTAAAAGTGCTATGCAGCAAGATGGATAGTAGCGGGAGATTGCACCCCAAGAGTACTTCCTCGCGCTTCGCGCTCAGTGCGCCACGTCGCTGCGCTCCTTGCAATGACATACTAACTTAGCGACATTGTGGCGCGGACGTCCATTTTGCTCTCCAGGGACATTTCTTCCCCGGTGATGGGGTGGATGAATTCCAGCCGCTTGGCGCAAAGCTGCTGATAATTTAGACCAAGGCTTTCAGAAAAAGCCTTGGAAGCATCGCTGCCGTACTGGGGATCGCCTAAGATCGGGAAGCCCATATATGCGCAGTGTACCCGCAGCTGATGGGTGCGGCCGGTGATGGGGGCAAGCGCCAGCTTGCATATTTTGTCCCACTGCAGCACCGTGTATTGCGTCTGGCTGGGCTTGCCGTCGGGATGCACCTGCCGCAGCAGACTGGGCAGGGGTAGGCGCTGGATGGGCGCGTCAATGATACCGCTGTCCTCCTCCGGGCCGCCAAAGGTAAGGGCGTGATAGGTCTTCTGCAGCTGTGTTGCCTGCAGCAGCGCGTGGGCGTAGGCGTTCTTCGCCAGCAGCACGATGCCGAAGGTGTCCCGGTCCAGCCGGGTAACGGGGTGAAATGCCGAGGGAAGTCCTTTTTTCTGATAGTAGCCGATGACCAGATTTGCCAGCGTGCCGGTATCCCGGCTGCGGGAGGGATGGATCAGCATCTGAGGCTTCTTGTCCACCGCCAGAATGTAGTCATCTTCATAAATAATATCCAGCGCGCCGTCTTCTGCCGGGTATTGGGGCTTCGACTCGTCCATCAGCACGGTTACGGTGTCGCTTACTTTTACTTGGTAGTCCGTATGCTGCGGCTTTCCGTTGACCAAAATGCGGTCATTCCATTTAAGCTTATTCATCAGCCCCGCGGACAGCTTCATTTCCTCCCGCAAGATGGTGGATAACCGCCCCTCCCGGGTAGCAATGTGGGAAAGCTCCATATTTTGATCAACTCCTTTCGCTGTGATATTGGTTGCAACAAATACCCCTTTGACGAGCAAAGGTATTAAGTCAAGTATGTCATTGCGAGGAGGGCGAAAGCCCGACGTGGCAATCTCCTGGTGTCATCCACATCACTGCGTAGTGCCTTTGGAGATTGTACCGGGAGATTCCCACGGGCCTAACGGCCCTCGGAATGACAGGATTCTTATCTTAATGACATTATTCTAAAAGGGGAGGCTTTTGCGAAATAGCGAAAAGCCCTGCCGGTTTGGGCAGGGCTTTTTGGTTTTTAGTTCAGAGCAGCCTTAGCCTTCTCAACCAGAGCGGCAAAAGCGGCAGCGTCCTGGATAGCCATCTCGGACAGGCTCTTGCGGTTCAGCTCGATGCCAGCCTTCTTCACACCGTTCATAAAGGTGGAGTAGTTCAGGCCATAGGGAGCAACAGCAGCGCTGATACGGGTGATCCACAGTCTGCGGTAATCACGCTTCTTCAGCTTGCGGCCAACATAGGCATAGTTGCCGGACTTCATGACCTGCTGCTTGGCCATCTTAAAGTGCTTGGACTTGGAACCCCAGTAGCCCTTGGCCAGCTTCAGGGTAGCATTTCTTCTCTTGCGCGTCATCATCGCGCCTTTAACTCTTGCCATTTCTGTATCCTCCTATCTGCCTTA
>JAFTUO010000047.1 GCA_017466215.1 Oscillospiraceae bacterium
GAAGCACCCTTCACAACCAGCTCCAGGGCCTCATTGGGATCATACTGAACAGAGCGATCGATCAGCTTCGCGCTCTCCTTGTACTTTTTACCTCTAAACAATGTAATTATCCTCCTTAAAGTGGTGATGCGGAAAAATCCTCCCACATTTCCGGGCTGTAACCCGGTTCAAACATTTATCAGTCAGTTACGGTGATACCCATGGAGCGGCAAGTGCCACGAACCTGGCTCTCAGCGGCTTCCAGAGTGTTTACGTTCAGATCGGGCAGCTTGGTCTTAGCGATCTCGGTGACCTGAGCGGCGGTCAGAGAACCGACCTTGGTCTTGTTGGGGACGCCGGAGCCACCCTCCAGACCTGCGGCCTTCAGAACCAGCAGGGGGGTGGGGGGAGTCTTGGTGATGAAGGTGAAGCTGCGGTCTGCGTAAACGGTGATGACGACGGGAATCTTGTAGCCCTCCATAGCCTGGGTACGGGCGTTGAATTCCTTGATAAATGCGGCGATATTCACACCATGCTGACCCAGAGCAGGACCAACAGGGGGAGAAGCGGTAGCCTTAGCGGCGTTGATTTGAAGCTTGATAATACCAGTGACTTTCTGTGCCATTATAAGCACCTCCTGAATATAATGTGGTAATATGCGTTATACGCATTTTTGTCGGGGCTTTAACCCCTCCCACGTTCCAACCGGCAAGCCGGTTCGATGCGTTATTGGGATGCGACCTCGATCTGATCGAGCTCAAACTCGACAGAGGTCTCACGGCCAAACATAGAAACGATAACGTTGACCGCGTTGTTTTCGACCTCAATGCTCTCAACCGTACCGGTGAAGGAACTCAGAGGACCGTCGAGGATGCGGACAGTATCGCCAACTTCGTAGTTGACAATGATCTCCTTCTTCTCAACGCCCATTGCGTAAACTTCATCTTCGGTCAGGGGAGTGGGGTCGTTGCTGGATGTACCGACGAAGCCGGTAACACCGCGGATGTTGCGGATGACGTGCCAGGTGTCATCGCTGTATACCATCTTGACCAGCACGTAGCCGGGGAAGACCTTGCGGTCGTAAGTCTTGCTGACACCGGAGTCGGTGATCTCGGTAACAGTCTCCATCGGGATGGAGATGGCCAGGATCCGATCCTGCAGCTGACGGCTTTCGACGGTCTTCTCAATGGTAGCTTTTACAGTGTTCTCATAACCTGAATAGGTATGGACGACATACCACTTTGCAGCTTCTGCCATAGCGTATACCTTAGTGAGCCAGGTTGATGATGGCGGTGATCAGAGCCTGAGCAACGAAATCGAATACCCAGATGAACAAACCAACCACAATGACACAGGCAATGACGATTAAGGTGTTCTTAGCCACCTGCTTGGGGGTAGACCAGACGACCTTCTTCAGCTCGCTCTTGAGCTCGCGGAAGTATCTGCAAACGCTGCCCCAGGCTCTCTTGAGCCAGTTTTCCTTTTTAACTTCAGCCATTGTCCATTCTCCTTACTTGGTCTCGTTGTGAACCGTGTGCTTCTTGCAGAATCTGCAGTACTTCTTCATTTCGAGACGGTCAGGGTCATTCTTCTTGTTTTTCATAGAATTGTAGTTTCTCTGCTTGCACTCAGAACATCTCAAAGTGACTTTAACGCGCATATCGGCACCTCCTTATATTGCCTCCCTGCATGACCCCGGCTATGAAAGATTTAGAAACGGCCACTACAACTGCCGTCCGAGGTTGAAATTTGGGCGCACTAATAAAACCCAATTTTCACAGGTAGAGCCATTCTATCACAGTTTGCAAGTGGAGTCAACAACTATTTTACATTTTTTCGGTGTTTTTTACAGATATTTGCACTGCAACTTGTGTTTTTTGACGGAATATTCATCCCGGGCATCGGAATAAGCTTTCCTGAGGTGATCTGATATGAATTTCAAGAAATGGAAACCCTATATTTTCTGGATCTTGCTGGCCGAGGGCGTAGGGCTGCTGGCAGGGCTTCTTACCCGGGAGGCGACAATGATTTACGCAAATACCATCCAAAAGCCGCCGCTTTCACCGCCGGCCATTGTATTTCCCGTCGTGTGGACGATCCTGTACGCATTGATGGGCATCGGCGCGGCAAGAGTGGCGACATCCCCAAACCGGACGGATGAGGATATTGCGCTGAACTTATTCATTATCCAGCTGATCGTGAATTTCTTCTGGAGCTTTTTCTTCTTCAACGCCCAGGCATTTGGCTTTGCAGCCATCTGGCTGATACTCCTGTGGGTGCTGGTGCTTCTGATGATCATTGCCTTCTGGAAGGTGGATCGGCTGGCAGCGTGGCTTCAGATCCCGTACTTGATTTGGCTGACCTTTGCGGCATATTTGAATTTTGGGGTATATTTATTGAATTAAGGCCCTTTCCTTTTTGCCGCGGATGCGCTATACTAAGGAAAATAGAAAGGAAGCGTGCTTATGAAGATTATGGGAATTGATTACGGCGATGCCCGTACAGGTGTTGCCATTTCTGACCTGCTGTGCAGTATCGTCGGCTCTACATACGTTGTTCCAAGCCGGAATACGGAAAAGGCGATCGCGGACATCGTGAAGCTGGTGCAGGATAACGGTGTGGGCGAGTTGGTTGTAGGTCTGCCGAAGAATATGAACGGCACAGAAGGTCCGCGGGCGGAGCTTTGCCGGGAATTTGCCGCAAAGCTGGAGCAGGCAACCGGTCTTCCTGTTGTACTCTGGGACGAGCGCCGTACCACCGTGGAGGCGCACAACATTCTGTCAATGCACAATTACCACGGTCAGAAGCGGAAAAATACCGTGGATGCTGTGGCAGCATCCCTGATTCTGGAGGGCTATTTGCAGTTTCGCGGCCGGTAAAGCAGCTCCCGCACGCCGGTGAACAGCAGCAAAATGCCAAACAGCTTTTTCAGAAGCCCGGCATCCAGCCGCAGCCCGATCCACGAAAAAAACGCCGCAGCAATACTGCCTGTGATGATCGCAGGCAGTATTTTTTTCAGTTTCAGTGAGCCCTGCTTCCAGCGGAAGATGGAAACAGCGCCGGCTGCGGTGATGAAGAACATCAGATTGATTAGCCGGGCAACCTGGCTCGGGACGTGCAGCACAAGGGTCAGCCATAGTATCAGCAGCGACCCGCCGCCAACCCCCAATCCTGCCAGATACCCCAGCAAAATCCCGACGAATACGGCAAAGGGAAAAGATCCTAGCATAGGTATCGCACACCTCCCCAGAGGATCAGCAGTCCAAGTCCACGATGCAGCCATTTGACTGGGATCCGTTTTGCTGTGATGCCGGCGAGAATCCCACCGCCGATGCTGCCGATCAGGTAGGGGAGTGCCTGCATAATGGGAAGACCCTGGGTCATCGCGCCGATGCTCAGGGATACGACGCAGATGGGCAGGATCACGGAAACGGATGCCGGAAATACATCCTTGTCCTCAATATCGGTCAGCAGCGTGAGCAGGGGAACCAGCACCATACCGCCGCCTGCACCGAAAAGACCGTTGACAGCCCCTGCCAGGAAACCGGCAGCAGCTGTTTTTAACCGTTGTTTCATAAAAAAACGCCTCCTGTGGAAATTTTCTCCACAGGAGGCTGTTTTATTCTTGTATTGGGATATTAGCCGCCGATGACGAGATCGCGGTCCAGGCCCTTGAGGTTCTTGTCGGTAACGGTTACATCCTTAAGAATCTCCGTCTCCCACTCCTCATACTTGGTGTTGGTCAGGTCGATGTCGATCATATAGTCGCGGTAGGTCAGCTCGCCATCTTCCTTATAGAACATAACGTGGTAGCCGTACTCGCTCTCGATGATGCCGGTGTCGCCAACCTTGCGGTCGTCCAGCGCCCAATCCTTGAAGGACTGTACGTAGTTGGAATCGCGGTAGATGCCCTCGATCAGACCGCCGGTGGCCTTAGAGCCGGTATCCTCGCTCTTGGCCTCGGCCAGCTTGCCGAAAGCTTCGCTGTCCTGCTTCTCGCCCTTCAGGAACTCGTCCAGAATGGCCTCAGCCTTATCCTTGGCAGCCTTCTTCTCGGCATCGGAGTAGGTGGTTACGCCGGTCTCGGAATCCTTAGTGCCGCCGGTGAATTTCACCAGAATGTGCTGGACGTTGGCCAGGGGCTGCTCGTTCTTGTCCATATCCTGGAACAGCAGGACGTAGTAGCCGGTAACTTTGGCATCATCGCCCTCGCCGGACTTGATCTCAATGGTGGTGATGTCGCCGGCCTTACGGGCGGAATCGGTGATCCACTTCTTGAAGTCGGCGTTCTGGATGCTGCCGGAGAGGACCAGGGTGTTCTCAGTAGCCTTAACATCCTTCTTGTCCTTGTTGATGGGCAGAGCCTTGATGGCCTCGTTCAGCTTCTCAAGGGTGTTGTTGTCCGCAATTGCCAGACCCTTGGCAGCTTCCTCAGCAGCCTTGCGGGCAGCTTCCTTTTCCTCGTCGGAGTAGGTTACAGTGGTCTTGCCGTCCTTGTCAACGGTGGTCTTGCCGCCGCCCAGGAAGGTCTGATAGTCGCTTACGGTGCAGTAATAGTAAGAGAAGGAGTAGGAGTTATAGTCGGTGAGCTTTTCCTTTTCGAACTCACGGTAGTCCGCATCCTTGAACTCCAGGCCTTCATAATACTCGTTTGCGTAGTTGTTGGCGATGGTGTTGATGCGGGTGTACTCCATATAGGTCTTCACGGAAGCGCCGGGACCGTAGACACTGCGCAGGTAACCAGCAACACTGCTGTAGCCCTGGTACTGGGCGATGACCTCCAGATTGGCTTCCTGAGTATCCAGGGACTTCTGATCGGTGTCGGTCAGCCGGTAGCCTTCTGCGATGGCCTTGTCGTACATTGCATAGGCCCACTTGGCGTTGTCCTTGGCAGCGGTGGTGAAGTAATCAGCCCAGGTCTCGCCTGTTTCCTTGTTATAGGTCTGCTCGTCCAGGGGCAGGGAAACATTCAGACCGGTGTACAGCTGCAGATAAGTAGTTGCATAGGTGCCGTAGCTATCGTACTGGCTCGCAAAGGTCTGGATGAAGTCCATATAGTAGTAGTTCAGCTCAACGCTCGTAAGCTTGTGATCGTCAACGGTAACAGCGGTGGTAGCGCGGTTGACCAAACCGGTAACCGGGTTACGCAGCGTGATGCCAAGGAAAATGGCGACCACCAGCACCATCAGAACGATGAAGGTAAAGGTGTAGGTCTTAAGTGCCTTAGCTTCTTTGTTGGCTTTCTTCTGCCGCTCGGTCATTGCAGCGGCGTTTTGCTCCTTGCGGAGCTTCTTCTTGTCGGATGCACTCATTGTAATCAATTCCTCTCAATGTGCTATTGGGTTACTGGAAATTCCAGAACATAGTCTAGCGTATTATAACCGATTTATCTCGTAGTTGCAAGTGTTTTCTTTTGCAAATGCAAGAAATGTGCAAAAAGTTTACAATTTTCGCTCTTTTACAATAAAAAAGCAAGAAGAGCATACACTCTTCTTGCCAAAACCCCGCTTTAGCCGTGTGCATCCATTTATGACCTGCACGAAAAGGCAGGTGGGTCGCCGCTCCCAATCATAACTGCTCCCAACATCCACCGTACGTCAAAGCGCAGGCGGGAGGTCTGCAAACCGATGGGGAAGTTAAGCATCCCAATTAAATAATGTGGGTCCAAAAGGACACATCACGAACCAAGCAGGGGGCGATCACTCCTCGTCCTCAGCGTAGAGGCTATCCATAATCAGGTTGTTGACTGTTTCCAGCTCTTCTTCGTCTTCAATGGCGCACAGGATCGGCTCGCCGTCTTCATCAACAGACTTGAGAATGCTGACTTCCAGATCGGAAAGCTCTGCCTTTTCACCGTCGGCAGGGATCACCGCCAGATAGGAAAAGCCGTTATACTCGATGGTGGTCAGCACCTCAAGTTCGTATTCGGTGCCGTCTTCGTCCACAATGGTCATAAAATCAGAGCCGTATTGATCGCTCATAAGATCGCCTCCGTATGTTTTTCTGTACCCTCATTTTACCTTAGGCCGCAGGCAAAATCAAGAGGGAATGTTGCATATCAATAGGTCCAAAAGTTTTGTTAATTTGCCGATGAAAACAGTATGCACAATTGGCAAAAAACTATGTATATTATAAAATTTGTATTTAATTCATAATTTGGTGCTTTTCTTTTGCTTCTGGGTATGCTATAATACTATGACTGGTAGTATGCGAATATGCCGGTTTTGCTTAAGATTACTGTCTGCGCAGGCCGATCCGGCCGCTGTATATAGGAGGTATTGGCATGGATAATGAGATGAATAACCAGGGCAAGCGCCTGGTCTCCCGCCAGAATTGGAAGCCGGGCCGCGGCCTTTCCATACTGCGCGGTGTCTGGGCCGCGGTGTATTCTGTTCTGAAGATCGCACTGGGCGCACTGGCAACGGTGCTGCTGGTGGGTATCGTTTGCGGCTTCATCTTTATGTTTACGTTAGGCGACTATCTGGAGGGCGATATCGCCCCTCAGGCCGGTGTCCAGCTGGAGGGCTTTGACCTGAATGAGCCGTCCTATGTCTATTATGTTGACGATTCCGGCAATATCCAGGTCCTGCAGAAGCTCTATCCCGAGCTGAACCGGGAATGGGTCAGCTATGATGAGATTCCCGAGCATCTGATCAACGCGGCGGTTGCCATTGAAGATCACCGTTTCTTTGAGCATCAGGGTGTTGACTGGTTCACCACGCTGAAGGCCTGTGTGAATATGTTCGTAGGCTCCGGCGATCAGTTCGGCGGCTCGTCCATCACCCAGCAGCTGATCAAAAACCTGCTGCTGATGGAGGATGAGGGTGCTGACGACGTTACGGTGCAGCGCAAGGTGCTGGAGATCTTCCGCGCCACGGAGTTTGAGCGCCGATATGACAAGAGCGTTGTGCTGGAGTGGTATCTGAATAAGATCTATCTGGGCAACCGCTGCGAGGGTGTCAAGGCCGCTGCTGCCAAGTATTTCGGCAAGGAGCTGGAGCACCTGACCGCTGCCGAATGTGCCTGCCTCATTAGTATTACGAATAACCCGTCTTTGTATGACCCCTACCGTACCAGCCTGGATGCCTCCGGCCTGACCGGTATGGAGCAGAACGATATCCGCCGCACCAATACGCTGTATATGATGCGCGAGTACGGCTATCTGACGGAAGAAGAATATCAGGAAGCCCTCAATCAGGAGATCGTCCTGAAGGATGGCATTGACCCCGAAGACCGGGTGGCGGACTGCACCAATGAAGGCTGTGGCTACCACGGCAAGGTGGGCACGTTTACCCTGCAGGATAACGGCCGGTATACCTGCCCCCAGTGCGGTAGTATGACCGAGATCGGCGTGAATGCTTCTCAGGAGGTCTACTCCTGGTTTGTGGATACCGCTGTAAGAGATGTTGCCAAGCAGATGGCAGAAGAAGCCGGTCTTGAGTGGAACAAGAAGACCCAGGCGCTGTACCTGGAGCTGATCACCAACGGCGGCTATCATATTTACACCACATTAAATATGGATGTGCAGAAGCAGGTGGATAAGATCTATACGGATCTGAATGAGATCCCCAAGACCGCCAGCGTCCAGCAGTTGCAGTCTGCCATCGTGATCATTGACAACAATACCGGCGATATCGTGGCGCTGTCCGGCGGCGTTGGCGAGAAGGATGTCTACTTCGGCTACAGCAGAGCAGAGTCTGACCAGCTGCAGCCAGGCTCCTCCATCAAGCCCCTGACCATCTATGCGCCGGCTTTTGAACTGGGACTGTTTACGCCGGCTTCTGTTCAGAAGGATATGCCCCTTTACTACACCGAAGATCCGGAAAATCCCACAGCCAAGCCCAAGCCCTACCCGTTGAACACCGGTAAGGCCTCCTACGGCTACAGAAGAAATATTCTCTACGGTGTTACCCAGTCCGTCAACACCATCGCGGTGCAGACGCTGAACAACATCGGTTTGGAATACAGCTTTAACTTTGCAAGAGACAAATTTGGCCTTTCCACGCTGATCGAAAGTGAAGAAAGAAACGGCACTGTTTTCTCGGACATCGGTCTGTCGCCCCTTGCTATGGGTGCGCCGACGGATGGTGTTACAGTAAGAGCTATGAGTGCGGCATATGCCTCCTTTGCCAATAATGGCGTTTACCGCGAGGCCCGGACCTTTACCAAGGTCTATAACGGTAAGGGCGAGGTTGTCCTGAGCAACGCACAGGATTCTGAGCAGATCCTCAGCGAAAAGGCGGTAACCTATATGAATTACTGCCTGGAGAACGTCGTCAATGCCGGTACCGGTACGGCGGCCCGGATCAGCGGCCAGATCGTGGCGGGTAAGACCGGCTCTACCACCAGCAATAAGGACCGCTGGTTCTGCGGCTATACCGATTATTATACGGCTGCGATCTGGTGCGGCTATGATACCCCTGAGGTCATCCAGCTGACTGAAGATGGCCGTAACCCCGCCACCGTGCTGTTCAATAAAGTAATGGCCCCCATCCACAGCGGTTTGGAAAAAGCACCGCTTTATGACGAGTCCAAGCTTGTCAGCGTGGGAATCTGTCTGGATTCTGGTATGCTTGCCAGCGATGCCTGCACCCACGATGTCCGCGGCAGCCGCGTGGTCTACGCCGATGTTTACCCCGAGGATGTACCCAAGGAGAAGTGCGATAAGCACATTATGCTGGATTACTGCGCCGACGGCGTGGCGTCCACCTACTGCAAGAATATGGCAGATCTGGGTAAGGTTACGCTGACCAAAAAGGCCCTTGTAAAGATGACCCAGGAGGAACTGGATGCCATCATCGAAGCCACCGGTAACGGCTTGCACGATGAATACACCAAGGATAACTATATCTATCTGGTGGACGGCAGCGGAAATCCCATCCCGTTCTACGGCATCAAGGGCAACATCAACGGCGGAACGACGAACAACTGCCAGCATTGCTCGAAGCACACCAAAGCTACCTGGGACAGTTATCTTGGCGGAGTGCAGGAATTCGTCGCCCCGGAAATTGAGGATTAAGGAGATTGCCATGGTCTGGTTATCAGATGAATGGAAAGAATATGAGGTGCTGGACACCTCGGCAGGTGAGCGGTTAGAGCGTTGGGGAAAGTATATCCTCGTCCGTCCCGACCCTCAGGTCATCTGGGATACGCCCCATATTGACCCCGCGTGGAAGCGCTATGATGCCCGGTATATCCGCTCCAATACCGGTGGCGGTCGCTGGTCTGACCACCATCTGCCGGAGCGCTGGCAGATTCATTACAAGGATTATCTGACATTCAATGTCAAGCCGATGAATTTCAAGCACACCGGTGTATTTCCGGAGCAGGCGGCAAACTGGGACTTTATCCGGGATAAGGTAGCTTCTGCCGGCCGTCCGGTACGGGTGCTGAATCTGTTTGCCTATTCCGGCGGCGCTACTTTGGCTGCAGCTGCCGGCGGTGCGGAGGTCTACCACGTGGACGCATCCAAGGGTATGGTGGCCTGGGCAAAGGAAAATGCCCACGCTTCCGGCCTTGCTGACCGGCCCATCCATTGGATCGTGGACGATTGCGGCAAGTTTATTCAGCGTGAAATCCGCCGCGGTCGCCGTTACGACGGTATCATTATGGACCCGCCCAGCTATGGCCGGGGTCCCAGCGGTGAGATCTGGAAGATGGAGACCAGCTTCTATCCGTTCCTGCTGGAAACGGCGAAGCTGCTGACGGACAATCCGCTGTTTGTCATTATCAATTCGTATACAACGGGTCTTGCACCCTCTGCCGTGGGCTATGCATCTGATGTTGTTTTCGGTGCAGAGCACGGCGGACATACCGCGGTGGGCGAACTGGGCCTGCCGGTAAAATCCACGGGCATTATGCTGCCCTGCGGCTCCACCGGACGGTGGACGCCCTAATTGGAGGCTTATGAACAAGGCGATTTCTGTCGAACATCTTAAATACGCGTATCCGGGCGTGGATGACACGCCCGATATCGTCGTTTTTGAGGATCTGAACTTACAGATCGAGCAAGGCAGCTTTGTGGCGATCCTTGGCGGTAACGGCTGCGGAAAATCCACGCTGGCAAAGCACTTTAATTCCATATTGCTGCCGTGCGGCGGGAAAGTCTACGTCTACGGAATGGATACCTCCGATGAGGAAAAGCTGATCGCTGTACGCCGCTGCACCGGTATGGTGTTCCAGAATCCGGATAACCAGATCGTTGCCAATGTGGTGGAGGAGGATGTGGCCTTCGGTCCGGAAAACTTAGGTTTCGCCAGCCCCGAGATCCGCAACCGGGTAGATCGCGCCCTGAAGCAGGTGGGTATGTATGAATACCGGGAGCACGCGCCCCATCTTCTGTCCGGCGGACAGAAGCAGCGTGTGGCTATTGCCGGTGTGATTGCTATGGAGCCCAAGTGTATCGTCCTGGACGAGCCTACGGCGATGCTGGACCCCAGAGGCCGCGCTGAAGTGATGGAGACCATCACAAGGCTGAATGCCGAAAAGGGGATCACCGTTATTTTGATCACCCACCATATGGACGAGGCTGCCCAAGCACAGCGGGTAGTGGTACTCCACGGTGGAAAGGTAGCGGCAGATGGAACACCGGAGGAAGTGTTTTCTCAGGTGGAGCTGCTGCATGGTATTGGACTTGCTGCCCCGGACACGGTGGAGCTGTGCTGGGAGCTGAATAAACTGGGATTTGACCTGCCGCTGAGCAGCTTGGATCCAGATGATTGCGCGCAGATACTTTACGAAAGACTAAAGGTCTGACCCGCTGGGAGGAAGAAAATTGGCACCTTTTTTAGAGGTAAAAAATCTGACACAGAAGTATAGCGCCGGTACTCCTTTTGAGCACACGGCGCTTGACGACGTGTCGTTTACGCTGGATAGGGGAGAGTTTATCGGTGTGATCGGCCATACCGGCTCCGGTAAATCCACCCTGATGCAGCATTTGAACGGTCTTTTGAAGCCGGATTCCGGCTCAGTTTTGCTGGACGGTACGGATATCTGGCAGGACAAGAAGACCACACGCCAGACCCGGTTTCGTGTCGGTCTGGTGTTCCAGTACCCGGAGTACCAGCTGTTTGAAGAGACGGTTTATAAGGATATTGCCTTTGGACCGAAGAATATGGGTCTGGATGCTGCGGAAATCGACCGCAGAGTGCGCGAAGCCACCGCGGCAGTGGGCCTTGATGACGCTCTGCTGACGGTGTCGCCCTTTGACCTTTCCGGCGGCCAGAAGCGCCGTGTTGCCATTGCCGGTGTGCTGGCTATGGAGCCGGAGCTGCTGATCCTGGACGAGCCTACCGCCGGCCTGGATCCTGCCGGCCGGGAGGAGATCCTTTCCTATATCGACGGCTATCGCAAGGCAAAGCACGCCACCATTATGATGGTCAGCCATTCGATGGGCGATGTTGCCCGGATGGCAGACCGGCTGATCGTAATGAACCGGGCGAGGATCGCCTTTGATGCAGCACCTGAGCAGGTGTTCCGCCACGCCGATGAGCTGATCAAAATGGGTCTGGATATTCCCGTTTTGACCCGGGTGTTTATGAAGCTTAAAGAACTGGGACTTCCTGTAGAGCCGGTGTATACCGAGAAGCAGGCTGTTGCGGCTCTTTGCGCGCTGAGAGGAGGGAGTGCCGATGCTTAAGGACGTTACCCTCGGCCAGTATTTCCCGGGAAAATCGGTGATCCACCGGCTTGACCCCAGAACAAAACTGCTGGTTCTGATCGGCTATATCGTTGCGCTGTTTTTGGCGGTGAGCTGGGCCTCCTACGGCGTGGTGTTTGTGTTCCTCGCCGGAAGTATCGCTATTTCCGGTATTCCCGTCAAGTCGTTTTTTAAGGGAATGAAGCCGCTGATTTTTATTCTGGTTTTCACTGGTATTTTGAATCTGTTCTTTACCCAGGGTGAAACGGTGCTGGTGCATTTTTGGAAGATCACCATCACATTAGAGGGTGTAATACGGGCATTTTTTATGATTTTCCGTATTTTATTGCTGATTACGGGAACATTCCTGCTGACCTACACCACATCGCCCATCGCCTTGACGGACGGCTTGGAATCTCTGCTGTCTCCGCTGAAGAAGATCAAGCTGCCGGTCCACGAGCTGTCGATGATGATGTGCATCGCCCTACGCTTTATCCCCACGCTGATTGAAGAAACGGACAAGATCATGTCTGCGCAAAAAGCAAGAGGTGCTGACTTTGAATCCGGTAAGCTGATGCAGCGTGTCCGGGCCCTGGTGCCCATCTTGGTACCGCTGTTTATCAGCGCATTCCGCCGGGCGGATGAACTGGCAACCGCTATGGAATGCCGCTGCTATCAGGGCGGCGACGGCCGCACGAAAATGAAGCTTCTGCATATGCGCAGCTGGGATTACTACAGCTTCCTTGCGGGTGCTGTGGTGATCGCTGCTGTCTGCGTGCTGCGAAGCTTTGGCCTGTGAGGTAGATTATGCGCAATATTGCACTTTTTTTAACCTATCTCGGCACAGCCTATCACGGCTGGCAGATGCAGAAAAATCTTCCCACCGTGCAGGAAACGCTGGAAAAGGCCATTGCAATGGTGGTGGGACACAGCGTCCACGTTACCGGCTGCGGAAGAACGGATGCCGGCGTTCACGCCAAGTGCTATGTGGCCAATTTTCGCACAGATTCCACCATCCCGGTGGATCGGCTACCTTATGCGCTGAATACCCATTTGCCTCTGGACATCGTCGTTACCCGGGCGATGGAGGTCCACGAGAATTTCAATGCCATCGGCTCTTGCGCCAGAAAAGAATACACCTATCTTATCTATAATTCCCGGCTGAAAGATCCCTTTTATGTGGATCGTGCCTGGTTTTATCCCAAGCATCTGGATGAAAAAGTGATGCAGGCTGCTGCGGATCAATTCGTGGGCACCCACGATTTTGCCGCGGTAAGAAGTGTGGGCACAGAGGTAAAATCCACCGTCCGCACGGTATACTATTACAAGGTTGAACGCGACGGCGATCTGATCGCCCTGCGGGTCTGCGCCAACGGATTTCTGTACAATATGGCCCGGGCGATGGCAGGAACGGTGGTCTACGCCGCGGAAGGCAAGTTCCCGCCGGAAGAGATCGGTAAGATCCTGGATGCCGGAAACCGCACGGCCGCCGGCCCGACAGTACCCTCCGGCGGTCTGTACATGACCCATTTGTGGTACGATGACGGCATTGAAAAATTTGAATGTATCCCTGAACGTCCCATTGTTTGAAATGGAGTGATTATCTATGCAACCAAAACTTTGCACCAAGTGCAAGAAGAATATAGCGGTGGTTTTTATCACCAAGATGGAAAACGGCGTTACGCTGAACGAGGGCTATTGCCTGAAGTGCGCCCGGTCGCTGGGCATACCCCAGATCGACCAGGCTGTCAAGCAGATGGGCTTCTCTGAAGAAGATCTGGATAACCTCAGCGATGAGATGAGCAGTATGTTCGCCCAGATCGACCCCGAGGATCGCGACGAAGACGAAATGGACAGCCAGACCGCCACATTCCCGCTGCTGAATCAGCTTTTTGGCGGTATGAGCCAGCCAAAGTCTGATGATGAGCTTCCTGCCCAGCGCAGCGAATCGTCTGAGCAGAAAGAAAGTAGTGAAAAGCCCAAGAAAAAGGTTAAAAAGCATAAATTCCTTGACAGCTACTGTATGAATCTGACAGGCCGTGCCAGAGAGGGTAAGCTGGATAAGGTGATTGGTCGGGACGTGGAGACGGAGCGCGTTGTCCAGATCCTGAATCGCCGCCAGAAGAACAATCCCTGCCTGATCGGCGAGCCCGGTGTTGGTAAGACCGCCATTGCCGAGGGCCTTGCCCAGCGGATCGTCGCCGGTGATGTGCCCTACAAGCTGCGGGATAAGGAGGTTTTCCTGCTGGATCTGACGGCTCTGGTGGCGGGCACGCAGTTCCGCGGCCAGTTTGAGAGCCGTATGAAGAGCCTGATCGGTGAGATCAAGGAAAACGGCAATATCATCCTGGTGATCGACGAGGTGCATAACCTGGTTGGCGCCGGTGATGCCGAGGGCTCTATGAATGCTGCCAATATCCTGAAGCCCGCCCTTTCCCGGGGTGAGATCCAGGTCATCGGCGCAACGACTTTCAATGAATATCGTAAATATATTGAGAAGGATGCAGCTCTGGAGCGCCGTTTCCAGCCCGTTACCGTGGCAGAGCCTACCATTGAGGAGGCTTGCCAGATTATGCAGGGCATCGCCAAGAGCTATGCGGATTTCCACGGCGTTACCATCTCTCCCGAGATCGCACGGCAGTGCGTGGTGCTGTCTGAGCGGTATATTACGGACCGTTTCCTGCCGGACAAGGCCATCGACCTGCTGGACGAGGCTTGCTCTGACGTAAACTTGAGGTGCAAGGAGATCTCCCTGCTTGCTGAAAAGAAGAAAGAGCGGGACGACTACGAGTTGGAGCTGCGTATGCTCACTGAGGATACGGAGAACGAGCATTTTGAGCGCCTTGCCCTTATCCGCAGCAAGCTGTGCCAGCTGGCGGATGAGATCGAGCGGCTGGAGCAAGTGCCGCCTCCTGCGGTTACCATTGAGAATCTGGCCCGGATTATTGAGCTGTGGACCAAGATCCCGGCTTCCAAGATCAAGGCTCAGGAATTTGAGCAGATCAGCGGTCTTTACTCCCGGCTGAAGGAGCATATCGTGGGCCAGGATGAGGCTGTGGAGGCTGTTTCCAAGGCCATTCGCCGCCACCGGGTGGGCATCAGCCCCAAGAAGCGGCCGGTTTCCTTTATCTTTGTCGGTCCTACCGGTGTGGGTAAAACAGAGCTTGTCAAGTGTCTGGCGAACGATCTGTTTGACAGCGTGGATAGTCTGATCCGGCTGGATATGTCGGAGTATATGGAAAAGCACACAGTCTCCAAGCTCATTGGCTCGCCTCCCGGTTATGTAGGCTATGATGAGGCCGGTCAGCTGACGGAGAAGATCCGCCGCAGACCCTACAGCGTGGTGCTGTTTGATGAGATTGAAAAGGCACATCCCGATGTGCTGAATATCCTGCTGCAGGTGCTGGACGACGGCCGTATCACCGATGCCCAGGGCAGAACGGTGAATTTTGAGAATACTGTCATCGTGATGACCTCCAACGCCGGCTCTGAGGGCAGGGTAGGCGGTATGGGCTTTGGCCGTACCGACACCGATGTGATCAAGGAAAAGACGATGAAAGCCCTGCGGGACTTCCTGCGGCCGGAATTCATCAACAGAGTGGATGAGATCATCACCTTCAACCACTTGACCGAGGAGAATTTCCTGGGGATTGCGGACATTATGCTGAAAGAGCTGACCCAAAGCTTAAATGATCGGGGACTTACCGTAACATTTGACGAAAATGTTCGGAATTTCCTTGTCAAGAAGGCATATTCCGTAACTTACGGTGCGCGAAACTTGCGCAGAACCATCCAAAAGGAACTGGAAGATCCCATCTCTGAGAAGATCATCGAGTCCTTTGAGACCCCGATTTCTTCCATCCACATCACGGCGGATGATGATGAGATCACGGTTACCGCAAAATAAAAAACCGGGAGGCTCAGCTGAAGTAGTCAATAGTTAGTAGACACAAAATTTCTTATGCCACCAGTTCTGTTCTGTACAGGACTGGTGGTTTTCCGTTCAGTTTGCGAACAGGGCGTTCGTAGTTGAAGTA
>JAFTUO010000048.1 GCA_017466215.1 Oscillospiraceae bacterium
GAGCGTTTTCAGTTCGCCCTCGCTGACCTTTAAAAGACGCTTTAGTTCTTTTTCGATCTCCCTACGGCTCATTCCAAGCTGTTGCGCCCGATAGATCTGATAAGAGGCAGAGCCGGTCATCTGCCCGGCCTCGGAGATCCTGCGCGCAATATCTTGGAGCAGATGATCCGTCACCGGCTTGGTCAGATCGTTTGCCCGATCTCGAATAGCCGCGACTTGCTCCGGTGTGAGCATTCGTTGTCTCCTTTGTATCTAAATATAAAACAGCGCTCGCATAAACGAACGCTGTTTTTATTTTATTAAAAGAAAAACCGCCATCTTTAATAAGCGGCGGTTTTTAGCAAGCGCCCGGATTCGAACCGGGGCTGCGGCCATCACCACGTGCTCTCCCCTACACTACTACTTGCTATTATTAGTATACCACAGTTGCTTTACTTTTACAACCATTTCTTTTTCTTTTTTTGTTAATCTTGTTGCGCCATTAATTCCATCAAGTTCATTATGATTATAACCGTGATGCACATGAGGGATTATGCCATGATGATCCTTTCCTAAATCAATCGTTTTCTTTCTTTTGTTGGCGTTATCATAATACGAAATAAACCTTGGCTCATTGGCGGAGTTTACCGTTACATAAACACGTCCTTTGGTCATCGTCTCCATCGGTGCATTTGCTGCGCCTTCATTTCGACGAACAAACTTTATATTTCCGTGTTTCAATAACGTCTTGTATTCTGTTCCATACGGTTTACCCGCATTCGATATTCCGCTGGATGCTCCTCTACCGCCCATCGCGCAAAGCCCCTCTGAACTTTTCTTGAAACGCCTTGATCCTTACAATATTTCCTGTACATTCCTCCGGCACATTTCCATAAAAAAGGATCTTTGTCGGAGAAAGCCTTTTTATCATTTCATTATATCCTTCAATGAAATTACCCCTTGCTTCTTTCTGCTTCATACAGCCAACAGATGAAACCGCCACGGTCGCTCCCACCGGCTCGCCATCAAAGCACCATTCATAAGAGTCTGGCGTACTCCAAGAAATCGTCGGAATGACGTTGACTTGGTGTTCTTGAAGGTATGCAGCAACCCAATGTTTGCGATAGTGATTATAGATCTGAATTGCTTTCGGAAAATCCGCATATGTTGAAAAGTCCGGCGACATTACGTATTGAAAGTCGGACAACATCGATACATATCGATCTATATTATTCCACAAACGATTAAACTGATAATCATCCAAAAAGAAGTGGACCCCTTTTTCATTGCGATCTTTGCATCCAGAAGCCAAATTAAATCCTATAAAAGCACAATTTCCCTCAAAATTGATCGGATCGATCTGTGGAATTCCATAAAGACCCACACCCGGATATAATCGCCGCTCCAAATTTTCGAAATTACGATTAAGTTTATATTCAGTCATCGTTTTCGATCTGCTTGATCAGCGGCATATATTTATCCCGTACCTTCTGGAGATCCTTTTCGGTCTCGCAAGGCATATCAAAGTACCAGGCAACCGCGATCTCCGGCTTGATCAGACCGCTATTGACCATAGCGACGTATTCGCTCCAAACCTTATCCCGGTTATAAAGGACGCCATCGCCCCAGTCGATCACAATTTCTTTGTGAATATCCGCATTTCCGTTTTTGATAAACCTATAAGCCGCTCCAAGTTTGATGCAGGTATAAAGCAGTTCCTTGACGGCCATCTCCCACATCTCCTGGAAATCCAGGATCGTAAGATTATAATCACCTTCGGAAGAAGTGATCGCCCGTGCAGTACGCTCGGCGGTCTCCACTTCCGAAAGAATACCGCGCTTTAATCCGATCAGGCTTTCGCAATTGCGCAGATACTCCTGCTTCCGCGCAAGGAAAGAAGCTTCGCGCAACGTAGGATTGAAAACCGTGACGCCAACCGTATCCGGATCATCATCGATGGCCACGAAAACAGAGTCGCTGAACTTCTTTTTTCCATCAACACCGGGCTGAAGCATATCTGCGCTGGCAATGATCTTGGAGCCGCCGTTTTCAAACTCTTCATCCAGCAGTTTTTCATTGCGGTTGATATTTTTGATCAAACCTACCGCCGGAGCATAGACCGAAACGCCGTCGCAAGTGCCATCGACCGTATTTTCCTGCGGACATTTGACCTGCACCATACCGAGGTTATAAACCACGGGAATGGCAATGATCGGCTGGATCCCTGCGTATTTCTCCAAGGTATCCAGAGGAACGTTGTAGCCAATATGATCGGCACTATCGGACATATACAGCCGGCTCTCGATCGTTAACGTACCGTCAGCCGCCACCGACCGCCGCTCACACAAAGTATAGTGCTTTTTGCCGACCACGGTGGTCTCCGTCGTTCCCACGTCGGTGATCTTGCCGTGAACGTCTCTTGCAAAGGGGGCAAAGGCGTCCCGACGAACGATGACGAAGTCAAATGTCTTTCCGGAAAGGACCGGCTTGATAAAACATTCGCCGCCGATCAACGCCAACTGCATCGCCCTTTTTTTGACGGCAGAAAGACGCTCAACGATCGGTGCCAAAAATTCCTTATGCACCCCATTGAGGGACACCGAATACTCCGAAAAAACCGTCCTATAGAGCTTGTTAACGATCTGTACCGGTAACCGCTGGCAGTCGTCTTCGTTTTCGGGTGCATTATTTTCATAATACATCGCAAACCAGGAACGGATCGCTTCGCGCATTTCTGCGCTGGTAATATCGGTCGCACCAAAGGCAACTTCCATATTCCTTGTTTTATTGCTGTTTTGTGCCGCGCTCAAGATCCCCACCGGCGCCACCTCCGTTTTTGATAATGATCTTCCGCCCCGCTCTCAAGGCGGTATGTATCCCGTCAATATACGCTTGCAGACGTCGGTTTTTCTCCTCTGCCTCTGTAAGTTTATATTGTAGTTTGTAATTTTCCCGTTCCATTTCTTCCCGGCAGTATTCCGGCAAAAAACGGTCAATAAGCCATCGCTTAAACCGTGTCATTGTCCTCTCCTCTTCCAGATCTGATTGGTGGCATAGCGCACCGCATCAATATGGTGGTTCGCCACGTCGGGATAGCCTTCAAGGATCTCGCCGGTCTTTTTATCCCGCTCATATTCATATTCGCTGAATTCTTTTGCCGTATGAGGGCACCGCTCCGGGTCAATAACGATCGACCCAAGCGATTGCAACCATTTCATACTGTATTGAACGCTACCGGGACCTTTATCTGCATCACGGCACCGAATTCCCAAGGCACGATAGTCGCTGACACTCTTTTTTTCGGCGCTATCGGCAATCACGATCTCCTCCGGCAAGATCTTCGCCTTTACCAATTCCGCCGTTTCGTTGTTCCGCATCTTATGCACACGGATCTCATCGAAAATATAGAGGTTTTTTCGCGCCGCATCATAATGCATCCTGCAAAAAGCAAAGGGATCCGGGTACCATCCCCAGTCAACGCCGTTCAAGATACGGTCAAAGCCCTCGATCTCCTTATCCGTGATCTTTTTGAGTTGCAAATTATCAAACACCTGCGTACCGCATCCGACGACCTCCCCCATATACTCGTGGAGATAGGCCGTTTCGTTTGTCCTTTTCAAGTGCTCTGCATCTGCCAAAAAACGAGGCCCCAACCATTCGGGAGGAGCCTCAATATATGTAGAATGATGGACCCGCTTGCCGGGTTTGCTTTCAAGGGCATATCGGTTTGCCCAATTTCGCGCCATCGCCGGAGGGTTAAAGCTTTTAAACGTCAAGGAATACGCACCGCCGCGCAAGATGGATTGTTCGACGCTACGGACCTCTTCCGGTCCGCTGAATTGATCCAGTTCCTCAAACCAGGCAAGCCCGATATATCCAAACGGCACCTTGATCGATTTCAATTTGCCGGGATCGTCCATTCCAAAAAACATGATTTTCTGCCCGGTTTGCTTATAGACACACTCCATCGGGCTGACCGTGCAGCGAAACTTTGAGCCAAGCCCCAATTCGGTGATCGCCCAGCAGACCTGCGCATAAACCGACGTTCTTAACGTGTTGGCGACCTTTCGGAGCACCACCGCGTGACATTCCGGGTGATTTATCAATTGAAGGATCAGTTCGATAGAGATAAAAGATGATTTGGTGCTGCCTCTTCCTCCCTTTTCGAGCACTTCATCCGTAAGACCGTCCTTGATCGCCTTATGAGTTTCATAAAACGAAGGTGCAATCATTGATTTAAGGGATATCGTCGACAATGACAACACCCCCATCTCCATTTTCTTTTGAGTCTTCTCCCAAAATGTCGATCAATACCTTGGCGCATCGAGCGTCGCCCATCGACGCCATTTCTGTCAGACCCACGACGATCGCCATCTGATTATCAATATCCGCCGGATCTACGCCTTTTCGCGCGATGCTATTCCATCGCTTACGATCGGAGACCGGCAGGGAAAGATATACATCGGCAGCTTCCTTTAAACTCTTTTTTCGTCGGCGGGAGATGCCGGATGCAATTCCGCCTTTTTGCCCGTTTCTCGCGGCTTCCTCACGGCTTTGATCTTCCGTGAACTGATGTGGAATAAGGTTCTTTTCATTCGCCATCTCACCACCTCTCTTTGATTAAATTTAAAAGCGGCGTCGGGAAGAAGGATGCCGGCGCCGCCTTTGAAGGAGGTATATAACCTACGGGGTAGGTTACTACGCTACCATTTAACCATCTTATGTTCCACAGTTGTCCTCAACTTTGGTCCGATCGATGTATCGATAACAGATATTGCTGATGCTCTTCCAGGAATTTCCGCCCCCGATCTTTTGAGCCACGTCCTGCCACTCCATCCCCTCGACAAAGCGTAGCGTAAATATCCTCCGCGTATAACTGTCCGGAATATCTGCAATATACCGTTCCAGACGTTCGACCTGGAGAAGCGCATCGCGGATCTTTTCCTCGATGATCGCCTCAATACTTGCGATCAACGGATAATACCGCGATATTTTGCTTTCGTTGTTTCCGCCGCCAGGCACTCCGCTTAAAGCGCCGGTGGACCCATAGACCTTGGTGCGAAGTGTAACAAGCCGATCCCGCTCTTCTTTGATCTCCTTCTTCAGATCATTCAGCTGGTTCAGTTCTTCCAACGTCAACTGCATCACCCCTTCATTTGGATCTCAAATCCATACTCATCCTTGAGCACCTTGCGGATATCGTTGAAGGCGATATAGTCTTCAACCATATTATCCGCGACCTCTTCGATGTCCTTGAGGATCTTCAGCACTTTTTGACCCTCAAAGCCGTGCTCGTGTAACACGTAAGCGATAGAGGTCATAAAAAACTCGGTCACCTTGTTCCGGCTGATACCTTTCGTTTTGGTGATCCTGCAATTCACTCCACACCATCCTTTCCAAAATCAAACGCATTGAACGGTACGACGAGTTTATCCTGCGCCATCGCATAGCCCCATTCCCGGCAAGCGCCACAGCTTTCTTCCCAACCATCCAGCATAACGACCGCTTCCGCCGCATCGATCATCGGAAAGCACAATTTCATATAATCTGTGCAATCTCCCAGATCCGTCGGCAAAAACGCCGGATCGATCACGCTATGGCCTTTTTCCGTCAGCAACTGTTCTGCAGTCGCAAACTTTTCCTTATAGTCCGGATCCTTACTGATCGGACCTGCTATGTAAATGATCATCTTTTTCCATCCTTTCCGTCCATCTTTGCACCAAAGTTCCTACACTGATCCATTGTTATACCTCCTTGATCTCCAGCCCATGCACGTACCGCATCAGCTTCTTCTTGATCTTATAAACTTCCGTCTTCATTCCCTTGACATCTTCGACGACGGGTTTCCATTCGCCAAGCCCCACCTTTTCCAGATAAACGAGATCTGCATAATAGGCGCACTCCCGCTCGGCGACCTTACCGTCTTTCTTCTGCGCCGGGATCAGAACGTATTTCACCTGCCGGCGAAGCTCCTTGATCATCCCCGCCTTTTCCATCAGCCGCAGTTGGCAGTATCGGTCATATTCCCGCTGGGAGTCGAAGGACTCTCCGCCTACCTTTATTTTTCGGTTTCCGTATTTAGGCGGTTTCCAATAATTCTTCATCCTCTACCTCCCCGTCTTCTTCGATCTCCGAAAACATTCCGGCCACCCGGCAAGACGGGCAGACGTCGTATTCCTCACAAGGACCGTATGTAAAACCGTGCCGATCCGATGCGGCATACGGTTCTTCAAATACCGCCCCGCAATTATGACATTGATAACTCATATCTCCGTATCCTCCTTATACCAGCGAAGAATCGTTGCATAGTGGTTTTGGATGTCCCCGTGCAGAATGATATAGTCTGCCAACCGTTCTATATATCGATGATAGGCATCCAACCCAAGCAACTCCAGAAGAGCATCATCCTGCGCATCCGTCATATAAACGACTCCCTTTCCGAGAGTTCCTCCAAGGGCGCGGAGGTGGTCGGCGGGCGCGGATGCGCCGCCTACGTCTTCTCTTCTTTTCTCTTCTCTTCTCTTCTCTGTTGGTTTTTGCTTACATTTTTTTCAAAATTGTTTGCATTTTCCGCTGAATTGTTCGCATTTTTTGAATTTTGGGCAGGCTGAACCAGGAGGTATGCCTCTTTGATCTTCAGCCCCTTCCTGCGTTTGACCGCATCAAAGTACCGTGTTTGAATACCGACCGACGTCAGTATCTGGTACTTTTCAAAAAGATCTTGATCAAAGAGGCCCCTCCGGACCGCGGCAGACACTATTTCCGAAACGACATTGGCACCCAAACCAACCTCTTTGGCGAACACCAATGCAACCTCGTATGTCCACAGAGTGTAATACCCTTCCCCACCGTAGATACGCTGAAAGAGTTTTATGATCACTCCAAAGCCTTGCAGGCCATATTCTGCCTCGATCAATTTAAACTTATCGTCCAAGCGACATTCCAGCGGAAAGTACGGGATCGCCATACTTTCCATAGTCCTTACGTCGCCTCCATCTTTCGCTTTGCTTTTTCCAGCCCCTTTTTGGCTGCGATCTGCTTGCTGATCCTGGAATTATACCGCTTGATAGAACGATCCAGATCACCGGGGCTTTCGGCGCGATAATAGCCGTCGCCATCGTTGCAGATGGGCTCTCCATCCCGCCGCGCCCGATTGATCGCCCGCCGCAATTCTGCTTGACTGTGCAGAGCAGTTGCCTCTTGCAAAAGTCTGAAGCTGATGCGATTTTCTTTCCCGGTCGGAATAAAATCAACAACGTTCATCTTTATTCCCCCTTAAAACGGCAGATCATCCGCGTTGGGGTCGATCTCTTCCAGATCGTCTGCGGTTACGTTCGCCGGCTTTTTAAATTCCGGGTCGATCTTCTTGCTCTCAACAAAATGGGCCTCGCCGCAGACCACCTCAATAGAGACCCGCTTATTGCCCTGTTTGTCCTCGTATTTACGGGAATTCAGTTCGCCCACCACCGAGATCAGATCGCCTTTATCGAAATGCTTGCAGATAAATTCCGCCGTATTCCGCCAGGCTACACAGTTAATAAAATCGGTGGGATAGTTCCCGGACGGATCCTTATACGGACGTTGTACCGCCAGAGTGAAGGAGGTCACCGCCACCCCCGAGGATGTTTTATTCAATTCGGGTGCCGCTGTCAGCCGCCCGGTCAAGATCACTTTATTCAACATTTTCATTCTCCTTAATATCTAAATAATTCTTTCCGAACTCGCTTCGGAATTCTTCGACCGTCCACCTCTGCTCTTCCATCGCCTTGCGCTGACCGTATTCGTGCAACGTCTGCATCGTCTGCGCGTTTCGGTGAACGGCATGATCACCGTTCAGATGGCAACGATCGTGGCAGAGAAAGACCGTCAAGCCGTATTTTTCGCTTTTGTTGCGGTTGGCGTGGCCAAAGATATGGTGCTTGTCCAATGGATCAAAGACCCCGTTCCGTCCGCAAAGCCAACATTCCTTCATCGTTGCGCCCTCCAGTCATCGTTCATCAACGCGATCTCAGAAGGGGTCAACGTCTGGATCCCCTGCTCCTTACATTCTTCCACGATGCCGGCGATAAACACCGCCATCTCCTTGCTGTCGTATGTATGGGAGCCGCGGTAGATGCGGTAATGCTTAAAGAGTTTCCCGTTCAGCTCACTCTCCGCATACTCCTTCGCATAGGGGTAAAATTCGCTCAAATTCGCCTTTTGCGCGGTGGAATAGGTCAGTTGTTGGCCGTTCTCATCCAACGCCACCTGGCCGTAACGAAAGATCATCTCCGCGTGCATTTCATCCTTGGAAAGTTTCACGCCCCGGATCACCATCACGTCGGAAAGCTTATCCGTCAGCAACCAGGAATAGTTATTGGAATTAAGGGACCGCTTTCCCTTTTTCTCTTTGATCTCGGCAACATAGGTCTTTTCCGGCTTGAGCTTCGTCAGTAGATCCCGCGCTTGCGTTTGAAAAGGGATATTCAGCGCAAGCATATGCCCCTCGGGGCCGTGCCAGATCGATGCCGAGGTAAATTCAACCGATCTCATTTAATACCTCCTCGGGGATCTTCCCCGTTTTCAAGCATTCTGCCAGCCGTCGCAGTTTGGGAAGAAAGACCGTATGGATCCATCCTTCGTCATATTCAATGGGAAAGTCCAATAAGCGCTGCTTATTGACCGGCAGAAAGTAATTGTCATATTCTTCATCGATCAGACCGTAGGCGTGAAGTTCTGCCTTGCGATAACCGCCGGCAAACATCTGCACCTGGACCTGCCGAATATATTTCTTGGGCATCTTGAAACCCTTTTTCCATGCAAAGGTCTTAACCTCGTGATCGGTATCTTCCGTGGTGCCGTCGTAGTTGACCCGAAGGCGCAGTTCTTCAATAATGATCTGCTTGTCCTTCTCGATCAGCGGATCGATGGCGTCCAGGATCCGATGCTCCCAATGGGTACCGGCGTTCATCGCCTGCGTTTCGATCCGCGGGCGCGCGATCCCCAATTTTTCCAGATACCAATCCATCCAGGTCTTGGTCTTCCAATTGCCTACGATCCTATCGACGTCCGAAGCACCGAAATAGCCGCTTCGGTCATGCGATGTAATCATCTTCGCGCCTCTTGGGCCCGATTGCTTTCAAGCCTTCTTCAATTTGATCAATAATCGGGAAATAAGATTTGACCGCTGTGAATATATCCACGGTAACACCGATCTTCTTACATAATTCCTCCGTTGAATACCCCATTTGATACCGCGAAGATGCAAGCTGATTTAACCGATCGCGAATAGCAAAGATAGAATGCTCCGAAAGATCCTTCGGCGCGTTCTTTTCCGCCTCCAGCTCTTCCTTTTGCCAGACCTTCAGCCCCAGCCCCCAGTTGGTTGCTACACACTTAACGAAAGCGCGCTGGGTCGCGTTGCTGACCTGCAACTGATCCATATTGTCCGGCTTGATGGCGAAACTGCCTTTGATCACCGGGTAAGAAGCTTCTCGCCGGTCTCCGTCGATCTCCACAAAGACGTGGACCTCCGGGCATTTCCCCCCTTTCATAAAGAGCGAATGGCCGTCCTCGGCATAGATATTGCCGTATTTGACGCTCTCCGCGCCGTTCTTATGTAACAGCACCACTACGTCCATCCAGGGGATGTACTCGGTCGTTACCTTGCCGGTCACGACCCGCTCCTTGATATGGTCTTTCACATCAAGGTTATATAGTTCGATAAACGGTTTAAGCATTCTTCTTCCCTCCAAACTGATCCCGGATGTATTCCATCTCCTCGGCCACCTCGCTCATACTTTCGCAGGTACTCCAGAATTCACTATCTACGTAAACGACGTATCTGCCGTTTTCTCTTTCAATTGCAATAATCGGCATGATTACCTCTCCTTCTTGACTTTTCACTGTAAAAGTGATATCATTTTATAAATCATTTTTGGTTTGCCGCCCAATCTCGGTGTTGCCGCACCGTGGGCGGTTTTTTATTTCCCGGACCTTATCCGATGCCGTCGCCGCCACAATGGAAAGAACGCCGGCAAGAATAAAGGTCACGATCGAGCAGGCCTGCCACCGAACGCTGCCTTCGTATGTAACGTAGCCCTCTTCCAGAGAGCCGATGGCAAAGGCCGTAGAAAAAATACTCACAAACATCACCACCAGCAACCCTGCGGCAACGACGTTTAATAAAACACTCAACACTTTCATATCTGCACCCCGCTCACACAAAGTCCAGATAGTCGGGATCGTCGATACTGTTGCCAACGATATAAAAATCCGTACTGGGCGTTTCATCAAAGCGGTGGATCTTGCCGTCCTTCGTCACGATCGCATAAGACCCATCCTCTTCCGAATACTCTACCAAACCGGCGATCTTTTGCGCCCGGTCAATAACGATATCCTGGTCGAAGATCAGCTTGCCGGTTTTGGAAGGCAATCCGCTGCAAGCGGTCACCGTTTCGGGCTCCACGCAAAAGCCGGTACAATCACTCTCACCGAAAACGTAGATCATCGGCGCACTGTCCATCACGTCCGGCATCTGCGGAAGAAAATATCCTTCCACCCAACCG
This sequence comes from Oscillospiraceae bacterium, assembly GCA_017466215.1. GTDB lineage: Bacteria > Bacillota > Clostridia > Oscillospirales > Oscillospiraceae > Faecousia. The sequence goes on from JAFTUO010000048.1 coordinate 10,527, forward strand.
AGCTCGCTTTTTCCTCTGCACATCAGGTGTTTTGCATTTACATCTGCCATTTTTAATACCTCCGTTTTGCCTATCTGCGACAATGAACTAAAAAGGCGCGTAAAACCGCCCTTTTAGGCCGATTCGGATTTCAATGCTTTGGCTACTATTAGGTTGTCCTCATTTTTGGACATCCTTATTTTTTTCTAAATAAAACCGTGTTTACGGTCATATTCCTTGAATAGATCCGATTGGCAATCTTTATGATAGATCTCGGGATGCTCTTCATAAAACCGCGTCATCCCCTCGCTCAACCGCTTCTCACGCTTCGCTGTATGGGCAAGCCGTTCCTCTTCCGTCATATCCTCATAAAGAACGTAATAGGCCTCGCGCTCTTCCGGCGTCATATCTTCATACCGCCGCTCTTCCATTCCGGCCCGTGGGAAATAACAGAAACACGGGAGCAGTTCACTTTCCTTATAGGCCTTTTTTGCCATTCGATCACCTCCTAACTTTTTCTTACCATATCCTATTCTTCTGATCGCTTGACCTATGTCGCCGGGTCCCTTATCGTCGAACTTCGTCGTTTATTCGAAAACCGTCGCTATATGTCGTATAATGTCCATACCACATTAAGATCGGAGGCCTACCCCTTATGGGATATTCAATCAACGCTCCCCCGCAGAGTCCGTTTTATTGGACAGTGGATATGGTATTATTTTCTTGCGATCAGATCATCGATCGCCGTTAAGATCCGCTCTTTCGCTCCCTTTGGCGGTACGATCGCTCCATTTAGAACTCTATTCATAAATTCACGAGAGCAGCCATAGTAATCGGCCAATTCTGATTGAGAGATTTTATGAATATGCATCTTTCCAACCACATCAGCAATCCAATTTTCCATCTTTTCACCTCCACAGTTGTGATTTATATCTTGATTTTAGTTCACGAATGTGCTATAATAAGGTTGAACACCAATTTATGATCGTAAAAACTCACATCCGTGCACCCTTGTATCTATAATACCTCACGATTGTGAATTTGTCAATCTCTTTTATGCACATTCGTGCATTTTGTGGTGTTTCAACAAATTTGGAGGTGTATATTTGTCAATGTTTTACGAACGATTTATGCTTTTGTGCCTTGAAAAAAATATCAGCCAGACGTCTGCGATCCAAGAGATCGGCCTTTCTACCGGTAATTTGAAGAACTGGAAAAACGGTCGCATCCCTATGCCCGAGGTCTTACGCAAGATCGCTGAATATTTTGATGTTTCTATTGATTATCTTCTGGGCGAAAGCAATATAAAAAAGCCCCTCGTCAATAACGACGAGGAGCTGACTGAGTATCTCTATTATCTTAAAACACGACCCGAACTGCGTATGCTTTTTAAAGTGTCATCCAAAGCATCAAAAGAAGACGTAGAGCAAGCCGTGCGAATCATTGAGGCTATACGTAATGACGAAAAGGACGATCCCCCTTCAACCTAATATTTCTGATGTAACCATTCGCTATGTGGAATTCCCTCTTACCGTCGAAGGCGTTACTATCCCTAATCCAGACGGTACCTTTGATATTTATATTAATGACGTTTTCTGCAATGAAAAGAAAACCGAGATCCTGCAGCACGAATTAGAGCACCTGCACCTGGATCATTTCTACGTCGAGCTGCCGATCGGCATCATCGAATCCGAAGCAAATCGGACATTATAACTTCAAAAATCTACAAATAACAAAAGTACCCTTAACAAAATCTTTTGTTTACAAAATTAAACTGCCGTGGTATACTAATAATGCCAAACAAACTAAATATCACGAGATCAAGTATGTATTTTCATTTCGGTAAAAATGCATACTCTATTTTGCATACTTGGTTTTGTGTAAATTAGTTTGTTTGGCGACAACTCGGAGTTATGCATTTTTCGGTGTGTGTAACTTCGGTTGCACACACTTTTTTATTATGGAGGTATAAGAGTATGAAATGTGAAAAATGCGGAACCGAATACGAAGGAAATTATTGCCCTAAAGGCTGCAATTCTCCTTATTATAAACCCAAGAAACCCATCCATAAAAGATGGTGGTTTTGGGTAATAGTCGTCTTGGTGGCGCTTTTTATCATTGGTAGCGTTGGAGGAAACGACACCGACGAAGCCTCTTCCAACGACCAAAGTCAAACCACCACACAAACCGATAAAGAAACAAACACTCCCACTGATAAAGAAACCACGACCAATACTGAAAAGACCCCAGAGCCAGAGAAAGAACCCGAGCCGGAAAAAACGCCCGCTCAGATAAAAGAAGATTACATTGCCCTTTGCGAATCGGTCGCCTACGATGAGATCGCCCGTTATCCCGATACTTATAAAGGGAAAAACATTAAATTTAAAGGCGAAATCATTCAAGTATCCGAAGGGTATTTTTCTTCAAAGAATACCTATCGAATTGCGGTGACCGAGGATGAATACGGCTTCTGGGATGATCCTGTATTAGTTGAATATGAGATCCCCGAAGGTTCCGCCAACATCCTTGAGGAAGATATCGTAATTTTTTATGGGGAATGTACCGGAACCACTTCATATAAAAGCGTTTTGGGTAGCACCGTAACAATTCCATCCGTAGAAGCAAAATATATCGATATTGTACAATAATTGATGCCCCTACGGTAATATAAAACCGTAGGGGCTTTTAAGAAGGAGACTATACTATGAACATCTACGCCGGATACATCCGCGTCAGTACCGATGACCAAACCGAATACTCCCCCGATAGCCAAATGAAGCTGTTGCGCGAGCAGGCCAAGAAGGACGGCGGAATGATCCCGGAAGAGTATATGTTCTCCGATCCCGGTATCAGCGGCAAAGATGCGGCCCATCGCCCGGAATTCAACCGGATGATCTCTCTTGCAAAGCAAAAGAATCCACCATTTAACCGCATCTACGTCTGGAAGTTCAGCCGCTTTGCCCGTAACCAGGAAGAAAGCATCGTCTTTAAGAATATGCTCCGCAAAAATGGCGTCGAAGTGATAAGCATCTCCGAACCGTTGGTTGAGGGGGCCTTTGGCTCCCTCATCGAGCGGATCATCGAATGGCAGGATGAATATTACCTCATCAACCTTTCCGGCGAAGTCAAACGCGGAATGATGGAAAAGGCCAGTCGGGGCGAAGCGATGTGCCGCGTCTTCGGATTAGATATCCAAGAAAACGCTTACGTCAAAAACGCAGATAATGTCCACGTCGTCGATATCTTCGAATCCTACGACCGCGGCGAGAGTTTTCGTTCCATTGCTCGCCGGCTCAACGATGCAGGCGTCCGTACCCCGCGCGGCAATGCTTTGGATAACCGCTTCGTCGAATACGTCTTACGTAACCCGATCTATATCGGAAAGCTCCGCTGGAGTACCGAGGGAAACCCCTGCTCCAAGCGCAAATATGACGACCCAAATATCCGCTTTTTTGACGCCAAAGCGCCCCGAACCGTTAGCGAAGAACTGTTTACCCGCGTCCAGGAAAAAATCGATAAGCAGAAGGCGTTATACACCAAAACGGACCGTCCCAACACCGGAAGACCCTGGCTGTTAAAAGGAATTGCTAAATGCGATTGCGGCGGTGCAATGGTCTACGCCTCCGCCAAAGAGCCGTCGGCGCAATGCAATAACTATAACCATATGCGCGGCTGTACGGTCAGCCACCATATTTCCCAAGAAAAGTTGAAAAACTCCTTTATCCTTGGTCTGCGCAACTGCTGCGCTATGGATAACTACGAAAGCGACCCGCTGGCACCAATCGTCCCCAAAACGACCGGAGCTACACCCGACTATGAAAAGCTCATCGCCGCCGAACAACGTAAACTCAAACGCTGTGCCGATGCATTTCAAGCCGGAATCGATACGATCGAAGAATACGCCTCCAACAAAAAAGAGATCAATGAACGGATCAGATCCATTCAAGATGAGCTTGCCAAGCAATCCAGCGACCTATCGCCGGAAGAACGGAAGGCCGCCACGATTAAAGATTATCGCGAGCGAACAATGGCGCTGATCCACACCCTCGAAGACGATCAGGTATCTGTTGAATCGAAAAACCAAGCGATCAAACTTCTGATCTCCCGCGTCGTTTTTCACAAACCCGATAACTCCTTGATCATCTATTTCAAATAGAAGAAAACCGCCTAAAATAGCCGAAAAAGACCCTTCGAATTTTTCATAAAACCCGCAAAAAACCTTGACAAATTCGACATTTTTTGCTATAATTAGATTATCGGATATGGAAATAAATACCACATCCATTTTTTAATCGAGTGCTTTATAACCATAAACAGTTCGGCGGTCTTAATTGTTAAAGGTTATAAAGCACTCCAAAGAAGGAGGCTTTTATAATGAAAGAAACTATTGAACAAACCGTTCGCTATCTTGGTATTACCCGAAACTACCGCGGCTATCGCCAACTCGTGCTTGCCGTACAGCTTGCCCTGGAAGATGAAGACCGTATGCTTAACATCATCAGCCACATTTACAAGCCGGTTGCAGATCGCTTACATTGCGATTACCGCACCGTGGAGCGCAACATCCGCACGATCATCAATCGAGTATGGAACGAAAATGAAAAACAATTAAAGAAACTTGGCGGCGATTATCTTCAAAACAAGCCGACCGTTTCAGAATTCATTGATATCATTGCAAACCACGTGCGCAAGACTTGCCGCGTACATATATAATAATGAAGAAAACGCCCACCATTTCGGTGGGCGTTTTTATTACAGGTCATTCTCTCTTGCCAGAACAACGGCCATTTCGGCCCGGGTGATGGGGTCATTGGGTCGGAAGTTACCGGCAGTATCTCCCTGCATCCAACCCTTTTCGGTCACCTTTTCCACCGCTTCTTTTGCCCAAGCAGGGATGGTCGCTTCATCCTTATAAGCCATATCCTTATCCTCCTTGATCTGATAGTCTTTGCTTTGATATTCGCCGACCTGGTTGGGGATCCCCAGCCATTCGGTGGGATCGCAAACGGTCCGGTCGGTGTTGCTTTTTTCGATCTGGAAATGCAGATGCACCCCGGTACTGTTGCCGGTGGTACCCATCGTACCGATGATGGTCTTCCGGCTCACCTTTTGATTGACGGCGACCTTGGCGCTCCCTTTGACCAGATGGGCAAAAATATGGATGCGCCCGGTGGTCGCCTCCCGGATCCGAACGTACTGACCCCAGCCGTTGGGATCCCAGCCCACCGTCAAAACGACGCCGTCGCAGGTGGAATACAGGATCCGATCACCGCAGGTAATATCGATACCCTTATGGTAGCCGCAAGACCAGCTTGTCCCTTTTTTCTTATAAGGGCAGGTCACCCAAAAGGTCCCGCTCACAGGAAGATTGGTCATTTCTTCTCACCTGCCTTCAGCTCGTCCTTCATCTTATCCGCCGCAATGGCCGCCGGGGTGAAGCTGTTGTTCTTCCACCAGGCCCAAAGGCTGGCACCCACCGTGGCCAGCATCGATACCGCCTCATAGACCGCATCGTTACTGAAGGGCAACGGATTCCACCCGAAGATGGTCAAAAACTGATTGACCAGCGCAAAGAGCAGAACGACCGTTCTGGCGATGGTCTCTTTAGAAACATTCATACGTATCCCCTTTCTTTAATCACCGAAGATGTGTTCTACACCCTGGTCAAAAATAAAATCCTTTTCTTCCTTTTGCATCTTACGCGCCGACTCCAACGCCGCCGTCATATCCCCATTGCAATGAGCGTCGGGGATCCTCTGCACTGCTTTGGCGGTGGCCTCCACCAAAATATTGGTGGCACGATTAGTTTTCATCGTGAGAAGCATCCAGCGCTCCATCCTTTGATCCCTTGCCTCCCGCAGTTTTTCTTTTTTATCGATATGTCTTTTCAAAAACCACACCGGCAAGCTGAGGATCGAAGCAGTGCCGAGAATTGACACGACGATAGATATCACTTCCATCGCTACCACCCCTTAAACCGATGCCGCCGGTTGGACGGAAAATACCGCCACACCGGCATATTCCTCGTTTTGCTCATCCATTTCTATATAGGAATCGGATGCATAACCGTCACCGGCAGGCAGTTTGACCGCAACAATGAACTCTAACACATCGGTTGAAGATGGGTTGATCACAGTAACAACGACGGCATAATTGGAGTCTTTTTGAATTTGATACGTACCCTCTCCCATCATTTGAGGATACAGTAGATCCTCCGTAATATCCACCTCCGGCCCGTTATAGGTCAGATCCAAACGATAGGTATAACTCCCTGGAATATCCTCCAGGGTAGTCATTACCACCTTTAAGCCACGCGGCTTTTCGTCCAAAGAATCGTTCAATGGAAAACACTTTTTTCCATCAATGTACATCATCGCCACCGACTTCCCGTCAAGGATCAATTTATTGATTTTGGGCATTATTCTGCACCCGCCAATCTCAATGTTTTTGAACTGCCGTCTTCAAACGTAATTTCCAACGTATGAACGGTAGAAATTTTACAATTTCCATTGAACGTCACGCTACCGGCAAACCAGGCGTTGCCAGCCCAGTCCACGGTATGGGCATTGGATCTGGCGGTATCGCTTGTACCGTTACCGACGATATGCGCATAGGAAGCATCTTGAATGTTAAATCGCCCCTGCACGTGCTGGGCCAACCCGGAGCCGATCGTTCCCTGGCCCTCGGCGTGAACGTAGTTGCTTCCCTCAACCGATTTGCAGTTGACTCCCTCCACGTGGGAATATGCGCCTAACGCCTGCGATTGAAACCCCTCGGCGTGAGCACGGTTGCCAGACGCTACGGATCGGTAGCCCTCGGCGTGACTATCTTGTGAAAGCGCCTGCGTTTCCGTCCCCTCGGCGTGGGAACGGTTGCCCTCGGCCAACGTGCCGTAGCCTTCAGCGTGGGCATAGGCGTGAGTGGCAGCGGTTCCGCATCCCTCTGCATGAGACGCCGTCCCGGTCGCCGCAGTTCCCTGCCCCTCTGCATAGGCATATTTGACGGTAGCAGCATTGCCACTTCCATTATTCATAATTGCGCTACCGTCGCCGGTACCGGCAACGATGATGCCATTTTCAAGCGCCTGCTGAACGTCGGCCTCGGTCGCCAACTTATCTTTATTCTCCCCGATGAAAACGGCACCGGCAAACCAGGCGTTGCCATCCCAGTCCAGTGTGTGGGCATTACTCGGTGCATCTGCGGTACCATTGCCGACGATATGAGCCGAAGTGGTATCCGCAACATTGTATTTTCCTTGCACGTGCTGGGCCAGACCGGTCGCTTTCGTGCCGATTCCTTCGGCGTGGGCCGCTTGAGCCGTCGCCTTAGTTTCTTTGCCCTCAGTATGAGAGCCGATCCCCGATGCTTCGGTCGCCTCGCCTTCGGCGTGGGCGATCTTCGTCAACGCTTTACTGCGGTCGCCCTCGGCGTGGCTGTAATTCCCCGCCGCTTGGGTGGAATGACCTTCGGCGTGGGCCGCCACCCCCTGTACGGTCGATCCGTGCCCTTCAGCGTGTCCGTTGGTGCCGGAGACCTCTACGTTACAGTTCGTTCCCGAAACAAAGGAATGATCGGCAAACGCCACCGACTCAAAGCCAAATGCCGCTGCGCCGTAACCGGCCGTCGTTTTCCGCCCGGCCGCAAAACTATAGGGGCCCAACGCCGCTGTTTCGGCGTTGATCGCAACGGCCGCATTGCCGATGGCTTTACTTTCAATTCCTTGGGCAAAAGCAAAACCGGTAACCGCGATCTCACCGGCCTCCGGCGTCAGCGGTGCATAGATCGTAAAGCCGGTTCCCTCCACGTCGGTTTTGATCTTGGTATCAAAAACCTCCTGTGTAAAAGGGATCTCATCCAAGGTGATCACGCCGGTCGACGTATCGACCGCGGTGACCTTGCTGACCAACGTATAGAAGACCCCGGCATCGTAGGAAACGTATTGATGCTGGATCTCATACGCATCAAAAACAGCCGGATCACCCCACCGGGCAAGCAGTTCAGCATTGGGTAGCACTTGTTCATTTTCCGTCCCATCGGCATTATACCGCCGAACAGCAGACAACGTGATCGTCCTCGCAGCCACATCCGCATCATACATATAGTAGCCAAGACAATTGGACACGGTTGCCGCTGTCAGCGCTTCATCTTTCGCCTTGAGGTCTGCGATCGCTTCGTCCAGCTCAGCATCTTTGCTCTCACGCGCCAAGGCTTCCGACTCCAACGCCGCTGTCAGCGCTTCATCTTTCACCTTGAGGTCTGCGATCTCGTTATGTGCTCCAGCAATTCCTTCTTCGATATTGTTCATATTTTTGGCATTTACCGGGGTTTGATCATTAACCCATTCTGTTTTCTCGTAGGATTTTGCCATAAAGTCATCCCTCCAAAATCAAATAATATAGGCATATACTGCGTTAAAATAGGCCGGATCATCACCAAGAGCAAGTTTAATGTGATAACTTTCTCCATAGGGATAAATTTCCAGTCTATACATATCTGAATTGATAGACGCACCTTCATAAATTAAGGTCCCTACCAATGCGCCGTTTATAATTTGCGATAGATGGGTTTCAGCGAAAAGCAAATTTCGCAAAAAATTCCCTTCTTCATCACAAACAGATACCCAAATCCCGTCTATATTATAAAAAAAGTCGGCAGTTGGTCCGGGTCGAATAATCCCTGTATAACTAACTGGCAACCCGGAATATAGTGTCGTTTTATATTCACCTGGAAGCGGTAGAAAGTTGGAATTTATTGGTTTTTCATATATCTCGCGACAAATCAACGTTTCTGAACACAAGCCATTGTTTGCCACATATAAAGATGGTGCATCCTCTTCGTCAACGATTCTGTAAGTGCTTGTCATTGTTCCGTTATACGACAATGAATGCTCAATAACCGTACCAACGCGTAAATCTTTCTTTTCATTTTGATATAAAACACGATCTAACGGATGAACATCAAATCTGCCCCGAACGTTTAGTGAATATGTCTTCTTATCCGAAAAATGACGAAAGTTAAATGCCTCATAATGATCGACCGCATCCTTATTCACACCCGAATTTCTTGGACTCAAGAATTGATTTGAAATCTCAAGTATATTTTCACCGTTCCCATATTGAAACGTATATGTAGGCCCCGCAACAGGATCAACAGAACGCCCCTGTACACCAATTCTAATATACCCCTTATGCGGTATGGCAGATACACTCACCAATAGTAAACTGCCGGAATGTTCAATAAATATTTCGTCCAGTCCCAACCAATTCGGCTTAGATATGACCTGTTCATATTCAAAAGATGATAAAACCCCACTAAGTATAACCTTTTTGAAATAAGACCCATTGCCATTCTCAACAAAGGAACATACATCAAGAACGATCTCCTCAAGGTCGCCTTTTTCGCTTAATTCCGACTTTCCCGTATGTACTATGATTGAATCTACATCACCACACCGGCTAAACGTTGGAAGTTCAAGATATTCTTTTTCACAAAGAACCGCCATACTGTCTTTAAAAAGACCTTCCGGAACATCGTCATATATGACTTCATTTCCCACTCTTATTCCGTGACACTGTGCATTAATCAAAAGACGAAGTGCATCCGCATGTGTCAACCCCACAACTGGACATTTGGTGACATGATCTTTTAGTTGAATTGCGTTGGCTACGGTGGTTCCATCAATAACGTAATCCATGTCACATATACTCATCAGTTCGTTATGAAGACTATGAATTTTGGCAAATTCTCCCCCAAATATACATCCATCATTTATAGCAATATTGAACGATGCCGTACCATTTGAGTTAAAATCGTTTATAACCAACTTCAAATATTCTTTAATCGAACGTTCAAAACCCTCACTCCCCCCGGGAACAGACTCATAAAAAGTGGTTTTGGCCATTGCACCAAGAATATTTACAAACTTCATATTTGCACGAGGTGGAATAGACGTTTTGTCTAACGAAGGATCTTCATCATAAAAATATAAAAATGTTTCCGAGCATACTTCATTATATTGAAAATACAACAGCACACGAAGATGCTTTTCCACCGCGGAAATAAAATCACAAATCTCCCCCTCATCAAACAGAGTTACTTCCAGTTTGTTGTAAGGGATTGAGGATAATACGATATCGTTTTTTTCTTTGATCGCAATTTTTTCTATAGATGAATAGTTAACCTTTTTGCAACTACAAATATTTATACTTGAAATGGAGATCCCCCGCTCTCCGGCAGGCAGAGAAATATCCAATTCAAAATAATCTGCTTCTCTTTCAAATGGGATCAAGTGGATTTTTTCAAATCCATCAGGCGCCATCAATTTTCCGTCTTCATCAATGTTGAAGTCAATTGCCACAAAGAGATCATTTGCTATCGACGCATATTTTGATAATGCATTCTGATCGTACATCCCAATAAGGGTGAATTTGATTTCCTGTTGAGCCTCTGCCACCATTAATGGCTGGTCTCTTTCAAAGACACCGCTGTTGAAACTGTATGAAACATCTACAGTGCCAGCACCGTATTCGGTAACATCATTTACGACATTAACGGTGGCACCTTCTCTGACTATACAGGTGAGTTTAATAAATTGAGGCAACGCGAACAATAATGTCGCATCCGTCGTATCACGAACGTTATCATAAAAAGAACTATCTTTAATATACATCGCGTTACACCTCGATCAGATTGGCCTGGACGTCTTTGATATACAGCGGCAGACCATTGCTCCCGACCAGATAGGGCGTTCCGCTTCGGTCTCCAACATACATATCAATATTTCTGAAGCCGTTGATGCGCGGATCATAGACCCGGAAGGTATTGACAAACTTTCCGCCCTGTTTACGATCGAAGATCATCAGCAGATTTCGAAATTCCTCCGGGCTCAAATCCCCCATATTCATTTCGATCTTCAGCTTATCATCGCCGATCACTGCGCCGACGAAAACGCCTTGCGTATTTCTGCCGCCGTCAACGATCGTCGAGATCGATATTTTGCCGGATCCCAATTCCGGGGGCGGGAGAATGATCCCGCCCTCCGTTGTTATCCATTGTTTTGACATCATATATCACCTCGCAAAAGTACCGGTCAAGATGGTTTTGGTGCCGCGTTGCTGGCGGATCCGCTCCTGGTTGCGGTAGATCACGTCGCCATCCAAAGTGGCGGTAAGATTGACCACCGTATCACCACCGGCATATCCACCGTCGGCAAGAGCGGTCTTGAATGCTTGGATCATCGTATCCAACGGCGTTTCGATATTCGTGCCGGTCTTCTGATCGCCGAGCACGGCAAGGAACTCGCGATTCGGCGGTATGACTGCGCCTTGGGCTAATTTAGGGATTTCAGGTATATCAAATCCAAAATCAAACCCTTTTGTGATGCCCTTTATTTCCGGAACTTTAATCGAGAACTTGTTTAATCCACGGATCAGATCATTTAAACCATCGATGATGGTATTAACTAATCCTTTTATGGCAGAATCCGCAAGCTCTTCCCATTTTTCTTTGGTAAACCAAGGAGCGACGTCTTCTTCCCACCAATTCGGTATCGTTACGGTGAAAAAATTCAAAAAATCGGTCCATCCGTTTTTAATTCCTTCAATTGCATCTTCCATCAACTGCTCCCACTTTTCTTTGGTAAACCACGGCGCGATATTATCATTCCACCACTTTGGAATTTCCACATTGAAAAAGTCATAAACCTCATTCCATTTTTGGGCAAATCCGTCCACCATTCCCTGGATTACCGTATTCCATTTTTCCACAGTGAACCACGGCTCCACGTCGTCTTTCCACCAGTTCGATATCTTTTCCCCCCATTGATCTGCGACCTCTTGAAATTTTTTCGTTATATTTCCAATGCTTTCTTTAAAGTTATCAAACTTTTCTTTGGCGTTATCAACACTATTGTTTATCAGCAAATCTTCCAAATGCGCCCACGCGCCGTCAAAGTCGCCTCTTATAATATCTGCTATAAGCCCGATCCCATCCTCGATGTTTTTGAATGCAGTTTCCAAATCAATCCAAGCGTTATTCATTGTGAAATTGCAAACAGCAAAAATCAAATCAACCAATGGTTCTACCATCGGCTTAAGCGCATTATAAATTTCGCCTAAAACCAATTTAAAATCGGACCAAGCGGAACTTCCAGAAACAAGCGCAGTAAATTGCTTTAATTTTTCGTTAAGGCTATCCCACAGATCAAGCAGCTTTGGTGCAGTATACTTTGAAATTGGGATAAGGAATTCGTCATAAAATTGTTTCAATATCGCCCCATATTCGTTTAATACCACCCCAACCAATGAGACTGCATTACCAAGCGTTTCGAAAAAGCGCGGGAGTACGTCTTCAATCGCGAATTCTCCAAGCGGCACTAAGATGTTCTTATAAATAAACTCTATGCCATCCCAACCAAGATTAAAAAACTCTTTTAATTCTTCGACAAAGCCATTGAATGATTTTTTGATCGGTTCAAAATCGATCTCTTTTAAAAAAGCTTTGACTTTTTCCGAAATACCGTCAATATCGCCTTGACTTGTAGCACTCACGACATTATTGTCTGATGTTGAATCGCCCAACGTCGCAAGAGCAGAGGAACTATCACCGCTTTCTTGAGAGATAACGTTCAGTTCATCCATTCCCAAAGATGCGTTCTTTGCGGCTTTGGCCGTCTCTTCCGTGGCATCAGACAGAGCCTCTTGGCTTTCGGTTGCAGTCGCAATATCTCCGGCCATTGATGCAGTAGCCGAAGAGGTCTGCTTATAATTTTTTTGTTCTTTTCCAAACAAGGCGCTCATAGCGGCGGATGCCGCATTTGCAACGTTGATCAAATAGCCGACGATCTGATTTAAGATTTTCACCAACGGCGCCAGGATCTGAATAAGACCTTGACCGATGATCGACATCAGTTCCTTCCATTGTTCGGAAAGAATACGTGTTTGGTTGGCCCAACTATCCTGCGTTTTGACAAAATCGCCGCTTGCAAGGCGCAACTGATCGGTAACGTACGCATACCGAAGTTGGACTGCTTCTGCCTGCGTCATTTTATCGATCGTCTTACCATAGCCGTTTGCCATCGCAAAGGCATTGAGGTTGGTCTGGGTCATTACAACGCCTAATTCTTTGAGCGTTTCAGTCTCACCGGTGAAAACGCTTTTCAATTTGGTATCGGCAAGTTCCTGCGAAATATTATAGAAAGAGGCAACGTCACCGGTCAGTCCTGTAAGGCTGATCGCCATATCGGATGCCGCGCCTTCCTCCAGCCCCATACTCTTGGCCATCGCCATATACGTGCTGGCAGTCTTTTTGGCAGAAAGTTCCGACATACCGAAGTTTTTAACTGCAGAATCGGCAAACTCTTCGATTTTATAAGACATATTGCCAAAGGCAGTATCGACGACGTTCTGGACCTCGGCAACGTTGCTTCCAAGTTCGATTGCCTGTTTTCCGAAGTTGACGATCGCGCCGATCGAAACGGCGGCGATCGCTGCTTTACCGAGTTTCCCGATCACCCCTTTAAAACCGGATGCAATACTTTTTGATTGATTTAATCCACTTTGAAGACCGCTGTTATCAACGGAGGTATCAAAGGTAATTTTTCCATCTGCCAATTATTTTCCACCTCCTAACCATTTAGAAAGTTGTTCATTATCGGAGGAGGAATATTCCGTTTTGAAATCGACCTTTGAACGATTATTCTTATAGAATTCCTTTTCCCAATCCTCAAGTTTTTTTCCTTTGCGCTTCTTTTCGCGGATGGAGACGACGGTAGCCAACGGACCGTCGCCGATCCCATTAAACCAAGAGATAAACGTCCACCAATGACAAAAGGGCAGCGCGCGGATCTCACACCCGGCCACCTTATTGACGTCGGAGATGATCATCTGCCAGTCCTGTTCCCAGTCGATGGTTTTAGGACGCGGAGAGGACTCTTCCTCTTCACCGCAGGCGATAAAAAGAAACATCTTTTCTACCGCCTCATTGAAGCATTTCTCGGGAAGATCTTCAAAATCTTCATAAAAAAGCGCAAGGCAAACATAGAGTGCCTCCGAGGTCTTGGCAGAAAGCCGCTGAATGATATCGAGAATATCCCGGAAATCCGCGTGGATCTCCCACTGCTTTCCGCCGATCTCTATGCTTTGGGGAAGATCCCACCCGGTCATTTCACCGCATTTCTCCGCGCATTTGCTTCAGCCACCGCATCGGCTGCGGCTGCTTTGGCGTGTTGCTTTGCGCCGTCTTCGATAATGGGGCGGATCGCGTCCAGAAAATTGGCTACAACACGGTTTCCGTTCGTACCGACCGCCATCAAATTCAAGCCGGAAAAGATCTGCTCGAAATCGTTATCCAGGCCAAACGCCTCGTTGAGAAAGCCCTTGACCTTATGATCGTATTCACAGAGCTTGTCCAGCGCCTTATTGCCGTCGGAGGTCTCTTTTGACTCCTTGGCAATATCGCTCTCTAACTTCTCGATCTTACCGATCATTCCACGGAAACGGTCATATAAGGCCGGATCGGAAGGGTTAAAGCGCAAGATCGCGCCGCCGTTGACCTCAAATTCTTTAATACCGTCGTCAAAAACCAGTTTCATAAAATACTCCTCCTAAAAAAATAAGGCGCGGAGAGATCCGCGCCTATAGTGTTTATTTATTCTGCCACAAAGGTGACCTTGCCCTCTGCCACAGAAGCAGTGCCGGTCTTACGGGTGCCGCCGAAAGTAACGTCGATCGGCATACCGATAAAGGACGAACCGCCCAAGCCGGAAGGCTTGACCGCGCAAGCGGAATACCGCTCTGCAAAAGCGGAATTCTCTTCGCCGGTATAGGCGTGGACCACCAGCATATCCATATTGGTCAGTGCCGCCACATCCTGGTCTTTGATCGCCTTATTCCAGACGAACTGTTGGGCGAGGTCGCCGCTATCCAGTTCGCAAGGATCAAAGGTCTGGGTGATGGTGGGCTTCTTCATCGTGGTATAGGTTTCGCCGAAGATATCGGTTTTGGATTCCTCACCCCAGTCGAACTCCATAGAGCTATCCTCTACCCGCTTACCGATGGCGCTCCAGATGGGAGCCTCGCCGGTACCGGTGTTGAGATAAAGGATCAGCAGTTTTCTTTCGGCCACCGCGCCGGCGGTGGTATTAAAAGTCAGATCAGCCATTTATTTTTCACCTCAAATTTTTTGATATAGTTGATAGAGAGCTGGACCATATAGGTTGCCATTCCCTCATCCTGCGCCTCATATAAGGCACCGTTTTCCGCCTTGATCACAACCTTGCTCGGTACGTCCCCGAAAACAGGCGCAAGCCCTTGAACGCTTTGCTCCTGTACCCATTCCTGGAATTTCATCACCCATTCGGCGTTGAATTTAGAGCCCTCTTCATCATCAACGGCCTTTTCAAACACCGTATAGATGCCAAAATTAAGCTGATTTTCCACCGTTACGTTGCCGCAAATATCGCTTGTCCGCGATACCTCGACAAGTCCGGAGGGAAAGATCCCGCCGTTTGCAGGGATATGGTCGGTATAATCAAAGCAGAACTTTGAAAGAATATCGTATTCGGGAAAGGTTTCGATCCAATCCCGGACAATATCAAGCGTTGTCATTTCATCCTCCTGATGTATTTTTCTGTTTCTCTGGCGATTGCCTTGCCTTCCGCCTGCATCATCCGTCGATCCCAAAAAGGCCCGGCGAGAGGATGAGAAGTTTTAGTATAATTCAGCGGTTGGTCGGTGACACTTTTCGGCGGCGATCCTACCATCGCCTTCCCATAATAGGTGTATTTCGCGTATGGCGCTACGACCTCGATCTTGGTGGGCGATTTTATAAACTTCAGCTTCGTCGCCAACGTGCCGGTCCGATAAGGCATATAACGGGTGATCCTTCGATTGATGGTGTTGGTGACAAACCGCTGCACAGTGCCGTTCCTGCCCATCCCGTGGGCCTGGATGATCTGCGCGATCGGTCTCATTTCAACGGTTACTTTCATCCGCCCGCCTCCAAATGGCACATTTTCCCCTGCCAGTATTTGCGATCTACGTATCGCACTACGGAAAGCCCGGAAACCTTGGCGGGGATAAACGATGCCCATTCTTCGCGTGTGGTGATTTCAGCGCCAACGCCTAAAAGGACCTTATCGCCTTGAAAAACGACCTGCTCAGTGCAAGGAAGGACCAAAAGGAAGGTATTTGCAGTACTGCTTCCGGTCTTATCAACGCTTTGAACAGTCTTATGATCGAAAAAAGCATTTTCAAATACCTTGCGGACGTACTGCTCGCCCTCCTTATGATAAACCGTCACCGTCTGGCTGCACTTTTCATAGGAAACGGGGACTGATCTTTGCTGAACGCTGATCATCGTCCCACCCCCCGATAGATCGAAAGATACAAAGAGGCGCACCGGTAAAGTTCCCGGCTCTGTGCCTTTTCGCTTAAATCTACAGCAGGAGCCGCAATACTGCTTGAAACAGAGCCGATGGAAGAACTCGTAACGATTCCCCCATTGGCGGCGGTTTCATAATAGTACAACGCGTCTGCCATTGCGCAGATCGCCATCTTTTCGGCATCTTCATCGCCGGTAACGGAATAAAGGCGCTTATAGCGGGCAAGTTGATCACCTGCCCGCTTTACCAGCCGGGGAAACACATCAGAGGGGATGGAATTGCCAAAATATTGCTTTTCATAGAAAGAATGATCGGGCATTCCGATCACCTCCTTTATTCTTCGGCCTTCAGCTCGTCGCCGTGTTCTTTTGCGATATGCTCTTTAAGACCCTTTTCGGTCTTATAGACCTTATCGCAATAAGGGCAAGCAAACTCCTTGACCTCCGAAGGGAAACGTAGACCTACGGTCTTCATGATGCTCCCTCCTTATGCCTTGTGGTGCAGGTAGATGCCGGCGACCTTGTTCTTATAAACGTCGGCCACGCCCACGTTGCGGTAGCCAAAGCCATAGCCATCCGCCGCCTGGTTGACCGCAGGCTCGATGATCTTGGGGGCGATGTGTTTGGGATACTGAATGACCGCAGGCTTATGGATGATCATAAAGTTGATATCCTTTGCATCGGCATTCTTGACAAAACCGCCGACAGCCTCGCCGTCCTTACCGCTCTTCAGATCGATCGCGGTGTAGAAGCGCTTCTGGGGAACCTTGGTCACAGAGGCAAACTCCGCAAGGATCTCTCTGCTCTTGGTGGTATCCATATCCTTGACCAGGCCGTGAAGCGGGGAGGTGATGTAGAGGTGGCGATCCTCAACGGGGACCTCATCCTCATCCATCTTCGCCATCGCAACGCGCAGGGCGGCGATCACCTCCTCGCCGGTGGCGAGCTCGGTACCGGCATCCACCTTGGAAATGCCCGCTTTACCTGCATAGGAGGCAAAGCGGAAAGCATCTACCTCGGGGGCCACCTTGGTACGGATGAATTCGCCGGCAAGTCTGCCGAACGCGATACCGGCGGTCTCCAGATCGTCCATCGTATCAACGCTGAACATACGGCCGCGGTCGTAGTTACACTTAACGGTCTCGTTGGTCAGCGACATATCGCCCTTCACGTAACCGTCGTTGCGGGAATAATCGCCAAGGCCCTGCATATCCATCATCGGGATGATCAGTTCGTTGGCGTTTGCGCCCTGGCTTGCCAGCTCGGCGGCACCGTCCAGGTTCGCAGTAAGGGAGGCGTTCTGATACACCTCATCCAAAACAGGCACAAAAGAAGTTGCCAATTCAATTGCATTAGGCATAGTTTATTTCTCCTTGATCTTTAGATTTCAATCCGGCAGCGGCGCGGATCGCGTCCATACCGGTTGCTTTGGGTGCGGATTGGGTACCGGGCCCGGGTGCGTAAGGTGAGGGGCCGGTTTCATCCTCGAAAAGATATCCGCTATCCTTTTTGAGGGCTTCGAGTGCCGATCTGATATCGGCCTCCTGGTTTTTGCTCTTCTTCAGGTCCTCCACGTTCAAGAGGGCGCTGATCGCAGTGGCGTTCTTGCCCTTCATCGATGCAATGGCATCCTTCAAAGTACTGCTGAACGCCATATCGGCCAACTGCTGCTTATGGGTCTCAACCGCGGTGTTGTACTTTTCCTCCCAATCGGCAGCGGCTTTCTTGATGCCGTCGATATCCTGGTCTTTATAGCCCTGGATGGTGATCCTGGCGGTCGCCAACTGCTCCTTGATGGTATCGTAATCGGAATATTTTGCTTTTTCCCGTTCGATCCCTTTGCCGTGTTCATCCAGAATTGCTTGAATGATCGCATCGGGAAGCGGTTGATCACCAACCTTGAAATTCTGCAAAAACTCTCTTTTCATATACTTCCTTTCTCCGCTACGCTTTTTTTACGATGGTCGCGCCATCTGCGGCGGCCTCTTTTACGCCCGGCCCCGGCTGATTTTGAATATAAAAATAGCGCCCGGTCTCCCGAACGCTATGATTATTAAGTTAAAATGGACACGAAAAAACCACCTACCATTCGGTGGGTGGTTTAATCAAGCTCTAATTGCTCTGCCTCTTTCTTTTGACGACGATAATTCGCATAACTTTCCTTTGCTTCTTGCGGAGCGTCATCGTTTAAAATATAAACGCCGTTATCATTCAAATGATACCACTCTTCTTTTGACATCCAATAGTAATCATATTTTCTCACGACAACACCTCCTTCAATAATCTAACAAATTCTTGAGAAAAGAGATCTGGGTTAGTTGCATTTTTGCTCAACATTTCCGGCACTACCTCTTTATAATGCTTTACATTAAACGGGGCTTCTTCGTGTTCTATGGATATGTTGGTCGAATATACAGAAACTTCCTCTTTGAGAAAAGGGATCATTTCTTTATAGTTTCTCGTTTGCTTATAAATATTATAATATGCTTTTTGTGCAAGTTCAAGACCTTTTTCACCATATTTATTGGAAATATGATGCCCCATTTCGTGAACAGCAATGCCTTTTATATCAGTTGCCGCCAAATAGTTATCTGCATTTAGGATTTTATTTGTATGCTCTCTATTTCTCAAGGCCTTTGTATTAAAGTTTATTCCGTTCTTCGTAAATTGCGCAAAATCAGAATCGCTCATAGGTTTAAAAGAAACTGTAAGTCTTTTATCGATCCCATATCCTTTTTTCATATCAGCAATAATGTCTATCTGTTCTTTGAGAAGATCAATGTTTCCATCAAATTGTTGAATGTTGTATACATTCAATCCTTTTTCGGCAATGTATTTCTTGATCTCATCATATTCCTGAGTTGTGTGTATAATCGGCGCTGTTTTACTCCAATCGACACTATTAGCTGCCATATAATTTGTTTGGTCCATCGTGTGAAGTGGCTTCCGGTTATAATTAATAACCCGCGCCCGCTCACTCTGTAACGGCAGGTCTGCCGCTCTGGAAAAGCGAACGTACTCCTCGTTGATACAGCGCAGACGGATCTGATCATAAAGCAGACGTTCATCGTCTTTGATGGCTTCATCGACCAGGATCTTTCGCTTTTGGGTCCGCATCGCCCGCTCCAACCGTCGCTGGGTCTGGGTCGCTTCATACATCGTATAATGCTTCCCCTCAAAGGTGACCCC
>JAFTUO010000049.1 GCA_017466215.1 Oscillospiraceae bacterium
CATCAGTGAGGTAGAAAAATGAAAGAATTTGAACTGAAATACGGCTGTAACCCCAACCAGAAGCCCGCTTCTGTGTATATGCACGATGGCAGTGAGCTGCCCTTTGAGATCCTCAACGGACGTCCCGGCTATATCAACTTTATGGATGCCCTGAACTCCTGGCAGCTGGTCAAGGAGCTGAAGGAAGCCACCGGTATGGCCTGCGCTACCTCCTTTAAGCACGTCTCCCCCACCTCCGCCGCTGTGGGCAAGCCCCTGCCCCTGGAGCTGAAGAAGGCCTGCTTTGTAGAGGATGTGGAAGGTCTTGACGAGAATCCTCTGGCCTGCGCTTATGTTCGTGCCCGCGGCACTGACCGTATGTGCTCCTTTGGCGACTGGGTCGCTCTTTCTGACGTTTGCGACGCTATGACCGCATCTTTAATCAAGCCCGAGGTTTCCGACGGCGTTATCGCCCCTGGCTACACCGACGAGGCTCTGGAGATTCTGAAATCCAAGCGCAAGGGCAGCTATAACATCGTCAAGATCGACGAGAATTACATCCCCGATGCCCAGGAGCGCAAGCAGGTCTACGGCATCACCTTTGAGCAGGGCCGCAATAACTTCAAGATCGGCGCACACCTGCTGGAGAACATCGTTACCGCCAACAAGGATCTGCCCGAAAGTGCTAAGATCGACCTGATCGTGGCGCTGATCACCCTGAAGTACACCCAGTCCAACTCCGTCTGCTACGCTGTGGACGGTCAGGCCATTGGCGTCGGTGCCGGTCAGCAGTCCAGAATCCACTGCACCCGCTTAGCCGGCGGCAAGGCGGACACCTGGTTCCTGCGTCAGCATCCCAAGACATTGGGCCTTAAGTTCCGTGAGGATCTGGGCCGTGCCAACCGGGACAACGTCATCGACGGCTACATCAACGGCAATGAAGAGGATGTCTGCGCTGACGGCATCTGGCAGAATTACTTCACCGAGCAGCCCGAGCGGCTGACCGAGGAGGACAAAAAGGCTTGGCTGTCCACCCGTCAAAATGTGGCACTGGGCTCTGACGCCTTCTTCCCCTTCTCCGACAATATCAAGCGCGCCCACGCTTCCGGCGTTACCTACATCGCCGAGCCCGGCGGCTCTATCCGCGACGATCTGGTCATTGAAGAGTGCAACAAGCACGGTATGGTCATGGCCTTTACGGGTATGCGGCTGTTCCATCACTAAGAATATGATTACAAGCCGGTGGAGACACCGGCTTGTGGTGCGAAATAAATACAGGAGATTTTGCTATGAACCTTCTTGTTATTGGCGGCGGTGGCCGGGAACACGCCATTATCCGCTCCTTAAAGAAAAATCCTCAGGTGCAGACCATCTATGCCCTGCCCGGCAACGGCGGTATAGCGAAGGATGCCACCTGCTATCCCATTTCCGCCACGGACATTGACGGCATTGTTGCCTTCGCAAAAGAGCACACCATCGACTACGCCGTGGTAGCCCCCGACGATCCTCTGGTCCTGGGCTGCGTGGATAAGCTGAACGAAATCGGCATCCCCTGCTTCGGCCCGAAAGCCAACGCCGCCATTATCGAGGGCAGCAAGGCTTTTTCCAAGGATCTGATGAAAAAGTACGCAATCCCCACCGCTTCCTATGAGATCTTCACAGAGCTTGACAAGGCTCTGGCTTACCTGGAAACTGCCGAAATTCCCACCGTTATCAAGGCAGACGGTCTGGCTCTGGGCAAGGGCGTGATCATCGCCCAGACCCGGGAAGAGGCTATCGAGGCGGTTACCGATATGATGGCAAATGCCAAGTTCGGCAAGTCCGGCTCTACCGTGGTTATTGAGGAATTTCTTACCGGCCCGGAGGTCAGTGTGCTGGCCTTTACCGACGGCAAGACCGTCAAGCCGATGGTGTCCTCTATGGACCATAAGCGGGCCGGCGACAACGACACCGGTCTGAACACCGGCGGTATGGGCACCGTCGCCCCCAACCCCTACTACACCGCGGATATCGCTGAGCAGTGTATGCAGGAAATTTTCCTGCCCACCATTAATGCAATGAATGCCGAGGGCCGCACCTTTAAGGGCTGCCTGTATTTCGGCCTGATGCTGACCCCCAAGGGCCCCAAGGTTATCGAGTACAACTGCCGTTTCGGCGATCCTGAGACCCAGGTCGTCCTGCCGTTGCTGGAAAGCGATCTGCTGACGGTTATGCAGGCAACGACCAACGGCACATTGGCAGAAACGGAAGTCAAGTTTGCTGACAAGCACGCCTGCTGCGTGGTTACCGCATCGGCAGGCTATCCCGAAAGCTATCAAAAGGGCTTCGAGATCACCTTTACGCCCGAAGCAGAGGCACACACTTATGTTGCCGGCGCAAAGCTGGAGGGCAGCAAGCTCTTAACTTCCGGCGGCCGGGTTACCGGCACCACTGCCGTTGCTGATACCCTGGCAGATGCTGTTAAGGAAGCTTACCGAATCGCAGACGGCGTGCAGTTCGAGAACGCCTACCGCAGAAGCGACATCGGCCGCAAGGCTTTGCAGGCTTAAATAAATGGAGGTAACCGAATGGTTTATCGCGTATATGTAGAAAAGAAAGCAGGACACACCCACGAAGCTGACAGCTTGCTGAAAGAAGTACGGGATTTCCTGCAGATCGGTGCGCTGGAAAGTGTCCGTGTCTTAAACCGCTATGATGTGGAAAAGATCGACGAGAAGCTGTTTCAGTACGCTGTGAACACCGTCTTTTCCGAGCCCCAGGTGGACGATGTTTCCTATGATGTTCCCCAGGGCCAGATCGTTTTCGCCGTTGAGCCGCTGCCCGGTCAGTTTGACCAGCGGGCAGACTCTGCCGCCCAGTGCATTCAGATTTTGAGCCAGGGCGACCGTCCTCTGGTCCGCTCTGCCAAGGTCTATGTACTGGCAGGTAATCTGACGGATGACAACATCGCCGCCATCAAGAAGTATGTCATCAACGCCGTGGAGAGCCGGGAAGCTGCCCTCACAATGCCCGAAACGCTGGTGATGGAGTACGCCATCCCCGAATCCGTGGCTACCGTTACCGGCTTCATCCAGATGGACGAGACTGCCCTGACGGAACTGCTGGACAAGCTGGGCCTGGCAATGGATCTGGACGATCTGAAATTCCTGCAGAATTATTTCCGCGACGAAGAAAACCGCGATCCTACCATCACCGAGATCCGCGTAGTCGATACCTACTGGTCTGACCATTGCCGCCATACCACCTTCTCCACTATTCTGGACGACGCCAAGATCGACGATCCTGCCGTAGCGGAAGCCTACAAGCGCTACTTGGCCGCCCGGGTGGAGGTCTACGGCGAGGAAAAGGCCGCCAAGCGTCCCCAGACTTTGATGGACATCGCCACCATCGGCGCAAAGGTGCTGAAAAAGCGTGGCCTGCTGCCGGAGCTGGACGAAAGCGAAGAAATCAACGCCTGCTCCATCCACGTCAACGCCAAGGTAAACGGCGAAGACCAGGATTGGCTGCTGATGTTCAAGAACGAGACCCACAATCACCCCACCGAGATCGAGCCTTTCGGCGGCGCAGCCACCTGTATCGGCGGCTGTATCCGCGATCCGCTGTCCGGCCGCGCCTATGTCCATCAGGCGATGCGCGTTACCGGCGCAGGCGATCCCAGAAAATCTTTGAGCGAAACACTGCCCGGCAAGCTGCCCCAGCGCAAGCTCTGCACCACCGCCGCAGCAGGCTATTCCTCCTACGGCAACCAGATCGGTCTGGCCACCGGCCACATCGCGGAAATTTACCACGATGGCTATGTCGCCAAGCGTTTGGAGTGCGGTGCTGTAGTTGCTGCAGCCCCTGCTTACAATGTCCGCCGTGAGCGCCCTGCTCCCGGGGATGTGGTGGTCCTGCTGGGCGGCCGTACCGGCCGCGACGGTATCGGCGGTGCTACCGGCTCTTCCAAGAGCCACAATATGAAGTCCTTGACCACGATGGCCTCCGAGGTCCAGAAGGGCAATGCCCCGGAAGAGCGCAAGATCCAGCGCCTGTTCCGCAATCCCGAAGTCACCCGGCTGATCAAGCGCTGCAATGACTTCGGCGCAGGCGGTGTTTCCGTTGCCATCGGCGAGCTGGCTGCCGGCCTGCGGATCGACTTGGACGCTGTTCGTAAGAAATACGACGGCTTAGACGGCACAGAGCTGGCCATCTCCGAATCTCAGGAGCGTATGGCTGTTGTAGTCGAGGCCGCAGATGCGGACAAGTTTATCGCATTCGCCCAGGCAGAAAACCTGGAAGCCTACCGCGTTGCCATCGTTACCGAAGAGGAACGGATGGTAATGCAATGGAAGGGCAACACCATTGCCGACCTCAGCAGAGCATTTTTGGACACCAACGGTGCAAGCAAACACACCACCGTCGCCGTGAATCAGAAGGATCTGGCTATTCTCAGCAAGAGCCTTTACGGCAGCCTGCGGGAAATGGCCGCAGATCTGAAGACCGCCAGCCGCCGTGGCCTTATTGAGCGCTTTGACGGCAGTATCGGCAGCGGCTCCGTGCTGATGCCTTTCGGCGGCAAGTACCAGGCAACCCCCGCCCAGGCGATGGCTGCCAAGCTGCCCACGCTGCCCGGTCAGGTTACCGAGCAGGGCAGCGTCATGGCCTGGGGTATGGATCCCGACCAGATGTGCATCGACCCCTACACCGGCGCACACGATGCTGTTTACAGCTCCGTTGCCAAGCTGGTAGCTGCAGGCGCTGACTACAAGAAAGCCTACCTGACCCTGCAGTAGTTCTTTGAGAAGCTGAAGAATGAGCCGAATCGCTGGGGCAAGCCCTTTGCCGCCCTGCTGGGCGCGATGGATGCCCAGCTGGAGCTGAATGCCGCTGCCATCGGCGGTAAGGACTCTATGTCCGGCACGTTCCTGGATAAGGACGTTCCCCCCACGCTGATCTCCTTCGCCATCGCACCCATCGACGCCGATCAGGTGCTGACCCCCGAATTCAAGGAAGCCGGCAACCCCGTCTATTTCTTCGCAGCCCACGATTCAGGCAGCAAGAAGGCCGCTTGGGAAGCCTTCCACGCCCTGCATATGGCCGGCAAGGTCCGCGCCGCCTGGGCTGTGGAAAACGGCCTCGGCGAAGCTGTGATGAAGATGTCCTTCGGCAACCGCATCGGTTTCAAATCCAACGGCGCTGTAACGGATTGGTATGTCCCCTACTACGGCTGCATCGTGGCCGAGCTGACCGAGGACATTGACTACGCAACCAAGATCGGCCAGACCACTGCGGAAGCTGCCATCGTTCTGGGCAGCGACAGCGCCTCCATCGAGGAGCTGCTGCAGCTGAATGAGGGCGTGCTGGAAAGCGTTTACCCCACTAAGGTCGCAGCTGACAAGGGTGCCGTTGCTGCATTTAATTGCACCGAGGGCTTCACCGCCGCACCTGCCATCAAGACCGCAAAGCCCAAGGTGCTGATCCCCGTATTCCCCGGCACCAACTGCGAATACGACTCCGCCCGGGCAATGATGCGGGCCGGCGCTGACGCCGATATCGTGGTCATCCGCAACCTCACCGCTGAGGATGTTTCCCGCAGCGTGGAGACCGTAGCTGCCAAGATCGCCGAGAGCCAGATGATCTTCATCCCCGGCGGCTTCTCCGGTGGCGACGAACCCGACGGCTCTGCCAAGTTCATCACCGCATTCTTCCGCAATCCCGAGATCAAGGAGCGGGTTACCCGCCTGCTGGAGAGCCGCGACGGTCTGATGCTGGGCATCTGCAACGGCTTCCAGGCGCTGATCAAGCTGGGCCTTGTGCCTTACGGCAAAATCATCGACACTGACGACACCTGCCCCACCCTGACCTACAATAATATCGCCCGCCACCAGTCCAAGATCGTGCGTACCCGGGTCTGCACCAACAAGTCTCCTTGGCTGGCCAGCACAGAGGTTGGCGAAGTTTACAACGTGCCGATTTCTCACGGCGAGGGTCGCTTCTTCGCATCCGAGGAGCTGGTAAAGCAGCTGATGGCCAACGGCCAGATTGCTACCCAGTATGTTGACCTGGATGGCAATCCCACGATGGATACCGCTTTCAATCCCAACGGCTCTGTTTGCGCCATCGAGGGCATCACCTCTCCCGACGGCCGTGTGCTGGGCAAGATGGGTCATAGCGAGCGCTGGCAGAGCGGCCTTTACCGCAACGTCCCCGGCGAATATGATATGAAGCTGTTTGAGTCTGCTGTAAAGTATTTTAAGTAATCCATAAAGTTAAGCCTTGGCCCCCTCTATGAGGGGCTGGCTTTTTGCCCTGAAAAAAGCCTGGGGGAGTAAACTCCCTCCGTCTTCGCCTGCGGCGAATCCACCTCCCTCACAGAGGGAGGCGAGAGCGCGTCTTTGCGTTATGTAAACCTAGATATATTATCACTGAAGCAATTTGCGCAAAAGCCTTCCCCTGGGGGAAGGTGGCGCGGAATTGCCGCGCCGGATGAGGGCATTCCTTTTTCATCGTCTCAGGATAGCCCCATAGGGCGGATGCCCACATCCGCCCTTGCAGAATTTGCGTTTTCTGATCGTAATATTGCATTTTTTATGCAGCATGATATAATGAAATTGTGAAGGGAGTGATTATGATGAAAAGAATTTTGGCAGTTTTCCTTTGTAGTACCCTGTTATTCTGTTTCACAGCCTGCAATGAAAGCACCAACGCGAATTTACACCCTACCGAAAGCACGACTCAAAAAGAAACTATCAACACCGAAAGTGTCGATACAACCGCGCAGCCGACCAAGCCTACAACAGAAGCTACGGAGTCACCTACACAACATACTGAGGCACCTACACAACCTACCGAGGCTCCCACGCAGGAAACGAAGACGCCTACAAAGCCTACGGAAGTACCTACGAAACCCTCCGAGCCTCCTACTGAGCCTCCTACTGATCCACCTACTGATCCTCCTACCGAGCCTGTACCAACCGAAAACAATACCGAAAATCAAGCATCCGCTATTTTCAACACAAAGAATATTAAGCGCATCACGCTCTACGCCTACTATGGCGCAGGAAAAGGCAGCGATGTTCCTGCCGAGAATTTAGATGAAATTATTGCTTGGCTCAACTCGTTTGCGATTGATGAAGAAGCTCCTGAGTTGTTGCCTCCTGGCACCAATACAATCCATGTGGAAATTGAATATTCAGATGGAACAATAATCAAGCAAGGTACAGATATTACAATAATTGATGGGGTTACATACTATCTCAGCAGTGATTCTCCCCCCGATTGCTATGAGAAGATACTCTCAAAAGTAAGCATATTCTAACAAAAATCGCCACCCGATTGGGTGGCGATTTTTAAGCCTCCCTTGTGTAAAGGGAGGTGGCATTTTCACAAGAAAATGACGGAGGGATTGTCAATCTCACACATATAAAACAATCCCCCAGTCAGCTTCGCTGACAGCCCCCTTTGCACAAGGGGGCCTTATAAAAAAGCGCCGTGGAATTCCACGGCGCTTTCATTATTCATTTAGAACTTGCACTTTTCAGCGATGTAAGCTTTCAGCTCGCTGATGGGGATACGGACCTGCTCCATGGTATCGCGGTCACGGACAGTGACGCAATCGTCGGCAGGGGTGTTCTCGTCGCCAACGGTCTGGAAGTCCACGGTGATGCACAGAGGTGTGCCGATCTCGTCCTCCCGGCGGTAACGCTTACCGATAGAGCCGGCATCGTCAAAGTCCACCATAAAGTCCTTACGCAGCTCGCGGTAGATCTCCTCTGCCTTGGGGGTCAGCTTCTTGGAAAGGGGCAGGATGGCTGCCTTGAAAGGTGCCAATGCCGGATGCAGGCGCAGCACGGTGCGGACATCGTCCTTGCCGTTCTTATCCTGACCAACCACCTCTTCATCGTAGGCTTCGCACAGGAATGCCAGCGCCACACGGTCGCAGCCCAAGCTGGGCTCGATGACGTAGGGGATATAATGCTCGTTGCGGTCGGGATCGAAATAGGTCAGCTTCTTGCCGGAAGCCTCCTGATGG
>JAFTUO010000002.1 GCA_017466215.1 Oscillospiraceae bacterium
ATGGCTCATGCCGACAAGGAGTGGTCTATTGTGCTGCTGCGTTACTTCAACCCCATCGGTGCTCACCACAGCGGCCGCATCGGCGAAGATCCCCGTGGCATCCCCAATAATCTGATGCCCTACATCACCCAGGTGGCTGTCGGCCGCCGGGAGCAGCTGAATGTCTTCGGCAATGACTATGATACCCCCGACGGCACCGGCGTCCGTGACTATATCCACGTTGTGGATCTGGCCCGTGGCCACGTGGCGGCTGTTAAGTATGCTACCGAGAATTCCGGCTGCGAGGTGTTCAATCTGGGCACTGGCACCGGCTACAGCGTGCTGGATATGGTGCATACCTTTATTGATGTCAACCGCGTTCCCGTGCCTTATCAGATCGTCGAGCGCCGTCCCGGCGACATCGGCACTTGCTATGCAGACCCCGCCAAGAGCGCTGAAAAGCTGCATTGGAAGGCTGAGAAGACCCTGGCGGATATGTGCCGCGACTCCTGGAACTGGCAGAGCAAGAACCCGATGGGTTTTGCCGACGCAGAGTAAATACATACCGGCGTGCTGAAAAGCACGCCGGTTTTCATCATATTGACAAAATTTTTACCGTATGATACTGTAAGCGGGATGATTTACAGTTGGAGGAAAGCAAATGCCGACCGAGTTTATGTTCTATTTTAATAGCCTGCTTTTGGGAATCGGACTGGCGATGGATGCGTTTTCCGTGTCGCTGGCCAATGGCCTTGGTGAGCCGCATATGCGCATCCGGAAAATGGGTATGATCGCCGGCGTATTCGGCGTGTTTCAGGGCCTGATGCCCCTGCTTGGCTGGGTGTGCCTACATACGCTGGTGCAGGTGTTTGGCGTTTTGGATGATCTGATCCCCTGGATCGCTCTGGCGCTGCTGAGTTATATCGGTGCGAAAATGATCCTGGACAGCCTGAAGTGTGAAAATGAGGGCATTTGCAAGGTAACGCTGACCTTTGGGGCATTGCTGCTGCAGGGCATCGCCACCTCCATTGACGCGCTGTCGGTGGGCTTTACCATCGCCGACTATAATTTCTTTGAGGCGCTGATCGCTGCCTGCCTCATCGCAGCAGTAACCTTCGTGATCTGCTTTGCAGGTCTGGCCATCGGCAAGAAGGTAGGCACGAAGCTGGCCGGCAAGGCCGGCATCTTCGGCGGCGTGATCCTGATTGCCATCGGCATTGAAATTTTCGTTACAAACTTTTTCTAATCCTGTTTATCTTGCCTCTCCCTCTGGGAGAGGTGCCCAGTGCGAACACTGGGCGGAGAGGGTTTTCTTCATTACCCTCTCAGTCAAAAATCAAAGATTTTTGCCAGCTCTCCCAAGGGGAGAGCCAAGAAAAAACCGGAGTGCAGTTGCACTCCGGTTTTATGTTTTAGTTGGTATAGTTGTCGAAATAACCCTGCACCAGGATAATGGGCGTACCCTTGTCGCCGGAGCCGGAGGTCAGATCGCACAGCGAGCCGATCAGATCCGTCAGACGGCGGGGCGTAGTGCCCTGGGATGCCATAGAGCCGGCCAGGTCGCCCTTTTCGCGGATGCGCTGCTCAATGGCAGATTTCAGAGCATCGCCGCTCAGATCTGCAAAATCATTGTCCGCCAGATACTTCAGCTTCAGCTCGTTGGGCGTACCCTCCAGACCCGGAGTGTTGGCAACGGAAACGCTGGGGTCAGCCAGCTCCCAGATTTTGCCCACGGGGTCTTTGAATGCGCCGTCGCCGTAGACCATAACCTCGATATTTTTGCCGGTTTCCTTCAGGAAACGAGCCTGAATGTCCAGCACCAGATCGCCGCACTCCTTGGGGAAGAGCTTGATCTTGTCTTCGGTGGACTTATTGGAGCCCAGCAGGCCGAACTTTTCGTTGTAGCCGCTGCCGTCAACACTCTCGTTAAGAATATCATCCAGACCGCAGACTACCTCAGCACCGGCAGCCTTCAGGATTCGCTTGGTACGAACCCGGGTGTGGATGTCGCAGGTCAGCACATTTTTGGTGTAGTTGAGGATCACCTTGGGGTTGTTGGCGAAGATGATCTCCGCTTCCGCGCCGCATTCCCGGATCAGGTCGCCGTAGTACTGCACATAGTCCACCAGCGTGAAGGGGTGCAGATTCTGGCCGAACAGCTCCCGGTACTTTTCTTCCGTCAGCACATCGCTGTAAGGATTGACACCAGCTTCGTCCAGCTTATCCAGCGATACCAGCTCGTTGCCCACTTCGTCAGAGGGGTAGCTGAGCATCAGGACGATCTTCTTGGCACCCATAGCGATGCCCCGCAGGCAAATTGCAAAGCGGTTACGCGACAGAATGGGGAAGATGACACCGATGGTCTCGCCGCCCAGCTTGGTGCGCACATCCTTGGCAATGGCATCGACGGATGCGTAATTGCCCTGCGAGCGGGCTACGACAGACTCGGTGATACCAACCACATCCCGGTCGTTCAGGCAGAAGCCCTCGCTCTCGGCGGCTTCGATGACACTCTTAACGACGATATCAGCAAGGTCATCGCCTTCCCGGATGATGGGGCAGCGGATGCCTCTGGAGGTTGTACCGATTTTTCTTTCCATAAAAAGACCTCATTTCGTGGGAATGGCAGAGCCGTTCCCGTATAAATAAAAACAACATCATTGTTATACAGCAAAACATAGGATTTTTCAATATTTTTTTAAAAAATTTCTGATTTGCAGAAAAAATATCTTTGACGGCATAAAAAGGCCCCCTCTGACGAGGGGGCTGGATGAAATGTTACAGTGCCAGTATGTCATTGCGAGGAGGGCGACTGCCCGACGTGGCAATCTCCTGGTGCCATTGAAGCTTGTTCCGGGAGATTCCCACGGGCCTGATGGCCCTCGGAATGACAGTTTTTGCAGAGGGCGATTTCCTTAAAATCTGCAGCGGATAGACCAGAGGTTTTCGTAGGTTTTGCCGGGGGCAAGACGGAGCAGGTCAGGCCGCTCCTCAAAGATTGCAGGAACATCCTCGAAAGATGCCAGGCTGCACCAGGGCTCAATGCAAACATAGGGCGCATCGCTGTGGGGCTTGTGCCAGAAGCCGATGTAGCGCATACCGGGGTAAGTAACGGTAACACTGTGGCTGTCGCCCTGCGCTTCCAGAGTAACCTCCCGGGCGGCACTGCGCAGCACAATGGCATCCTCGTCGAACAGCGAATGCTCCAGCGGGATGCAGGTATCGTCCTTCAGGCTGAAGGGCGCGGTTTCACCGCTGAACAGATACTGGGGCGTGACCAGATACTTTTCCGGCTGGCACTTTTCGCTGAAGCGCAGCTGATAATCCTCGAACTTCTTGCCCGCAGCCAGCGGCACGCGGAAGCCGGGGTGTCCGCCGATGCCGAAAGGCAGCTCCTTTTCGTCCCGGTTTTCTACCTTATAAAGAACATCCAGAGTATCGCCGCGCAGGGTATAAGCGATGGTAAAGGCGAACTTTCTGGGGTATACAGCCAAGGTCTCTTCGCTGTCGGCCAGCAGCATTTCCAGATAGGTGGGCTCGTG
Organism: Oscillospiraceae bacterium; assembly: GCA_017466215.1. Lineage (GTDB taxonomy): Bacteria > Bacillota > Clostridia > Oscillospirales > Oscillospiraceae > Faecousia. The sequence continues at coordinate 3,522 of JAFTUO010000002.1, forward strand.
CTTTACGATCTCAAAATTACTCAGCCAGGCAAAGCCGTGGCAGCCCAGCTCGTACCAGTTGCCGTCCAGTCTGTACTTGCCGCCCGTCAGACGGCCAACGGAGGGGAAGATGTTGGGAGCGCGGTCAGCCCAGTAATTGGGGTCGCCCTGCCACATATACTCGGTGCCGTCGGCGGCGATGATGGACATCAGCTCTGCGCCCTTGGCAGCCACGGTAACTTTCAGAAATTCATTTTGAATGGTATACATATTCGTTCATCCTTTCATCCTTGATAGCGGGGTTCGCAGGTCAGATTGATGCCCAGCCGCTTGAAGGTGCGCTCATCCACGCTGGACAAAATGACGGAGGAGTGGACATCGCAGCCCCGAAGCTTGCTCAGCTGTTCCATCGCCAGTTCTGCGGTGGGATTGGTGGCGGCGCTGATGGAAAGCGCGATCAGCGTTTCGTCGGTGTGCAGCCGGGGGTTGCGGTTTCCTAAGTGATCCACCTTCAGATGCTGAATGGGATCAATGGCGATGGGGGAGATCAGGTGCAGATCGTCGGGCATATTGCCCAGCGCCTTCAATGCGTTCAGCAGCAGGGCAGAGGACGCACCCAGAAGATTGGAGGTCTTTCCAGTGATGATCCGTCCGTCGGGCAGCTCCATAGCCGCAGCCGGCAGATCAGTCTCGTCAGCGCGCTGCAAAGCGGCAGCTACCACACGGCGGCTGGAAATATCCACGCCGGCCTTTTTCATCAGCAGCTCCAGCTTGGCAACGATATCCGCGCTGCCCTTACCTTTTTTATGGGCGCACAGCGCGTCATAATACCGGCGGATGATCTCCTGCCGGGAGGCCTCCATCACGGCGGCATCGTCGGTGATGCAATTGCCCACCATATTAACGCCCATATCCGTGGGAGATTTGTAGGGGCACTGCCCCAGGATCTTCTCGAACATAGCAACCAGAACGGGGAATGCCTCCACATCCCGGTTGTAGTTGACGGTGATCTTATTGTACGCGTCCAGATGGAACGGGTCGATCATATTCACGTCGCTGAGGTCGGCGGTGGCGGCTTCATAAGCCAGATTCACCGGGTGATTCAGCGGCAGATTCCAAACGGGGAAGGTCTCGAATTTGGCATAGCCGGCCTGGACGCCCCGTTTATGCTCGTGGTACAGCTGGCTCATACAGGTGGCCAGCTTGCCGCTGCCGGGACCCGGCGCGGTAACCACCACCAGCTCCCGGGTGGTCTCGATATAGTCATTGCGGCCGTAGCCGTCGTCGCTGACGATGTGGGAGATGTTTGCCGGGTAGCCCTCAATGGCATAGTGCCGGTAGACCTTCAGACCCATACCCTCCAGCCGGGCCTGAAATGCCTCAGCTGCAGCCTGCTTGTTGAAGCGGGTCAGCACCACGCTGGAGACGTACAGACCCAAACCCCGGAATAAGCCGATGAGCCGGATCACATCCAGATCGTAGGTGATGCCCAGATCGCCCCGGACCTTGCTCTTTTCAATGTCGGCAGCATTGATGGCGATGACCATTTCCACCTGATCCTTCAGCTGCAGCAGCATTTTCAGCTTGCTGTCGGGCTGGAAGCCGGGCAGAACACGGGATGCGTGGTAATCGTCGTACAGCTTGCCGCCGAATTCCAGATACAGCTTGCCGCCGAAAGCGCTGAGCCGCTCCCGGATATGGGCAGACTGGGTCTGCAGATATTGTCCATTGTCAAATCCAATGCATCTCATATCGGCACCTCGCTCCAAAAGTACTACCCATTTATTGTAAACGATTCGATACAAAATAGCAAGGAGATTTTATTGAGAATAACCTATCCTGATTTGTTCAAAAATAATTTATAAATGAAGGCTTGACATTTTTAGCACTCTAGTGTATAGTGTGCTTAGCACTCGGGAACAATGAGTGCTAACACCACGAAGGAGGGACGGCATGGAACTGACTGAACGGAAAAAGAAGGTACTGCGATCCATCGTAGACCTGTATATCCGCAGTGCTGAGCCGGTGGGCTCAAAGGCCATTGCGCAGTTGCCGGATATGAACTATTCTCCTGCAACGATCCGCAACGAAATGGCGGATCTGACCGCTATGGGCTATCTGGAGCAGCCCCATACCAGCGCAGGCCGGGTACCCTCCGCTGCCGGCTACCGGCTGTACGTGGATGAGCTGATGGCGGATTACCGCCTGAGCCTGGATGAGACCCAGTCCATCAATGTTGCCATCGAGGAAAAGATGCAGCGGGTGGATGAGCTGATGGAAAAAGTGGCAAAAATGGTCTCGCAGGCCACGGATCTGCCGGCGATCTCTGTTGCATCCCGCAGCTCCGGCGTAACGGTGAAGCGGTTTGACCTGATTATGGCAGGCGCAGGCAGCATTATCTTAGTGGTGATGCTCAGCACCGACGAGGTGCTCAACAAGCTCATTAAGCTGCCCCTGAATGTGGACGAAAGCGACCTGAAGCTCTTAAGCGCGGTGCTGAATGCAACGATGACGGGAATTTCTGCGGATGAATTCACCCCCAATTTGATGGAACGGGTCTTAAACTCCGCCGGAATGGCCGCAAGCCTTGTTCCCGTGATCGTGGAATTCGTGATGGACACCCTCCGCCGGCAGGAAAGCACCAATTTGACCGTGGCCGGCCACGTCCGGCTTCTGGAGCAGCCGGAATACCGCAGTATCGACAAGGCCCAGCGGGTGCTGTCCTCCATTGACGAGGGCGCGCTGAGCAACCTGCCTGCCGTGATGCAAAATGCCAGCGGCACGAAGGTGCTGGTTGGCCCGGAGAACATCACCGAAGAGCTGAAGGACACATCTGTGGTTATGACAAAATTCGACATCGGCGACGGTCTGCAGGGTATGATCGGCGTGGTGGGCCCCACCCGTATGGATTACGCAAAGGTCACTGCTAGATTGAGCTACTTCGCAGAAAGCCTGAGCAAGATGTTCAACAAGCCGGAGCAGGAGCAGCTTCCTGCGGCAAAAGAATGATCCGGCATTAGGAGGCAAAGATGGCAAAAAAAGCAAAAGAGAAGAAGATTCCCGAGGAGCAGATCGAGCAGACCCCCGTTGAAGAAACGGTTGAGGAAACTCCAATCGACCCCTGGGAAGAAAAGTACAATGCCGAGCGGGATTCTCACCTACGGCTGGCGGCGGAATTTGATAATTTCCGCAAGCGCACCTTAAAGGAAAAGGAAAGCTCCTACGCAAACGGCAAGGCCGATGCGGTGGAAAAGCTCCTGCCGGTATACGACAATCTGGAGCGGGCCTTAAATCAGCCCACCGAGGATGCCGCCTACAAAAAGGGCGTGGAAATGACAATGACCGAGCTTACAAAGATCCTGACCGCTTTGGGCGTAGAGATCTTCGGCGAGGTGGGGGAAGCATTTGACCCCAATATGCACAATGCCGTGATGCACACGGAAGATGAGAATTTTGGCGAGAACACCATTTCTTTGGTGTTCCAGAAGGGCTTCCGCATCGGCGAAAAGATCGTTCGCTTCGCCATGGTGCAGGTGGCAAATTAAAAGAAGCTGTCATTCCGAGCCAGTGCTCACACTGGCGTGGGAATCCCCTCAAGTACCGGGAGATTGCCACGTCGCTTCGCTCCTCGCAATGACATACTAAAACAACAGCGCCTCAAAAAAGGGGCCATAACAAGGTGAACAATTTAAGTTTTATATAGGAGGAAATTTATTATGGGTAAAATTATTGGTATTGATCTGGGCACCACCAATTCCTGCGTGGCTGTTCTGGAAGGCGGCGAGGCTGTTGTTATCGCCAACGCTGAGGGTGGCCGCACCACTCCGTCCGTTGTGGCATTTTCCAAGACCGGTGAGCGTATGGTCGGTCAGGTAGCAAAGCGTCAGGCTGTCACCAACGCTGACCGCACTGTGGCTTCCATCAAGCGCCATATGGGCGAAAATTACAAGGTTACCATCGACGGCAAGAACTACACCCCTCAGGAGATCAGCGCTATGACTCTGGCAAAGCTGAAGGCCGATGCCGAGGCTTATCTGGGTCAGCCGGTCACCGAGGCTGTCATCACCGTTCCTGCTTACTTCTCTGACGCACAGCGTCAGGCCACCAAGGACGCCGGCAAGATCGCCGGTCTGGATGTCAAGCGCATCATCAACGAGCCCACCGCAGCCGCTCTGGCATACGGTCTGGACAAGGAAAATGAGCAGAAGATCATGGTCTACGACCTGGGCGGCGGTACCTTCGACGTTTCCATTCTGGAGATCGGCGACGGCGTTGTGGAAGTCAAGGCAACCTCCGGCGACACCCGTCTGGGCGGCGATGACTTCGACCAGAGAGTGATGGACTATCTGGTTGCCGAGTTCAAGAAGGCAGAAGGCATTGACCTTTCCAAGGATCGCGTTGCTATGCAGCGCCTGAAGGAAGCTGCTGAGAAGGCAAAGATCGAGCTGTCCGGTATGACCACCACCGCAGTCAACCTGCCCTATATCACCGCCGATGCCACCGGCCCCAAGCACCTGGATGTGACCCTGACCCGGGCCAAGTTCAACGAGATGACCGCCGATCTGGTGGAGCGCACCCTGAAGCCCGTCAATCAGTCCCTGGCGGATGCCGGCCTGAAGCCCAGCGACCTGGATAAGGTGCTGCTGGTAGGCGGCTCTACCCGTATTCCTGCGGTTCAGGAGGCTGTTAAGAATATCACCGGCAAGGAAGGCTTCAAGGGTATCAACCCCGACGAGTGTGTTGCTGTTGGCGCAGCCATTCAGGGCGGCGTTCTGACCGGCGATGTGCAGGATATCCTGCTGCTGGACGTTACCCCCCTGTCTTTGGGTATTGAGACCCAGGGCGGCGTGTTCACCCGCCTGATCGAGCGCAACTCCACCATCCCCACCCGCAAGAGCCAGATCTTCTCCACCGCCGCTGACGGCCAGACCTCCGTGGATGTCCACGTGCTGCAGGGCGAGCGCGAGATGGCAGCTTACAACAAGACCCTGGGCCGCTTCCAGCTCAGCGGTATCGCGCCGGCTCCCCGCGGTGTTCCTCAGATCGAGGTTACCTTTGATATCGACGCCAACGGCATCGTAAAGGTCTCTGCCAAGGATCTGGGCACCGGCAAGGAGCAGAATATCTCCATCACCGCATCCACCAACCTGAGCCAGGAGGACATCGACAAGGCTGTCCGCGAGGCTGAGCAGTATGCCGCCGAGGATAAGGCCCGCAAGGAGGAAGTGGATACCCACAATATGGCTGATCAGACCATCTACCAGACCGAGAAGACTCTGGGCGAGCTGGGCGACAAGATCAGCGAGGAAGAAAAGAACTCCATCCAGACCGCTGTTGACAACCTGAAGGAAGCCAACAAGGGCACTGATATTGCTGCCATCAAGGCCGCTACTGAGGAAGTCCAGAAGGCATTCTACGCTGTGTCTGAGAAGCTGTATCAGCAGGCCGGCCCGCAGGGTCAGCCCGGTGCACAGCCCGGCGATGACGGCGTTGTGGACGCAGACTACGAGACCGTCGACTAAATGTAAAGCCCAAGGGGCGGCAAACCGCCGCCCCTTGTTGGTGTATTCATAACCCTTCTCCCGGGGAGAAGGTGCCCCAGTTCGCAAACTGGGGCGGATGTGGAATGCGGGCGCAGATGTGCGATCTGGTACGCAAATAAGACCTGATAAAAGGGTAATGATATGGAACGAAATCCAAAGCTCACTGAAAAAGCCAGAACTTTGCGCAAGCGTATGACAAAGGAAGAAGCGCATCTTTGGCATCAGTTTTTGCGTCGGTTTCAGCCGCGATTCCACAGACAGTATGTTATTGGAAGCTACATTGCAGATTTTTATTGCCACCAGGCAAGATTGATCGTAGAATTAGATGGATCACAGCACTACGATCCTGAAATGATCGAGTATGACCGGAAACGAACAG
>JAFTUO010000050.1 GCA_017466215.1 Oscillospiraceae bacterium
ATCTTGCTGAGGACGAGCAGGACTTCTACGCCCGCCTGGACAAGCTGATGGACATCGCTGCCCGCAGCCTGAAGACCAAGCGTACCGTCATCACCCAGCTGATGGAAAACGGTCTGTATCCCTACACCAAGCGTTATCTGGGCACTTTCGCCAACCACTTCTCCACCATCGGTCTGATCGGTATGAACGAGGTTGGTCTGAACGCCAAGTGGCTGCGCGCTGACCTGACCCACAAGAAGACCCAGGAGTTTGCAAAGCAGGTTCTGGATCATATGCGTGAGCGTCTTTCCGACTACCAGGAAGCTTACGGCGACCTGTACAATCTGGAAGCTACCCCCGCCGAGTCCACCACCTACCGCTTCGCCAAGCACGATAAGGCAAAGTATCCCGACATCATCACCGCCAACGAGAACGGCACTCCCTACTACACCAATTCCTCTCACCTGCCTGTTGGCTACACCGAGGATATCTTCTCCGCTCTGGAAGTGCAGGACGATCTGCAGACCCGCTACACCTCCGGTACTGTTTTCCACGCCTTCCTGGGCGAGAAGCTGCCGGATTGGAAAGCTGCTGCCGCTCTGGTGCGCAAGATCGCAGAGAACTTCAAGCTGCCTTACTACACCATGTCTCCCACCTATTCCGTCTGTGCCGACCACGGCTATCTGACCGGCGAGCATTACAAGTGCCCTCTGTGCGGCAAGACCACAGAGGTCTACAGCCGTATCACCGGTTACTACCGTCCCGTGCAGAACTGGAACGATGGCAAGAGCCAGGAGTACAAGGATCGCAAGGTCTACGACATCGAAAACTCCGTGCTGAAGACCACCGTGGCTGCAGAGGAAAAGGCCAAAGAAACCTGCACCTGCGAAGCCGCTCCCGTTACCGGCAAGGCCATTCTGATCTCCCGGGTAACCTGCCCCAACTGCCGTGTGGCCGAGAGCCTGCTGACCAAGGCCGGCGTTGCCTATGAGAAGAAGATCGCTGAGGAAAATCTGGATCTGTGCCGTGAGTACGGCGTCAAGGGCGCACCCACTCTGATCATCACCGACGGTGAGAACTATCAGAGCTACTACAGCGTCCCCGAGATCAAGAAATACCTGACTTCTCTGTAAAAATAGCGAACCACGGCCCCCTCTGACGAGGGGGCTGTCAGCCGCCATAGCAGTACAAAAAGATTGTCATTGCGAGGAGCATCGGAAGATGCGACGTGGCAATCCCCTGGTGCCATCCATTGAAGTGCTGCGCAGTGTCAGAGATCGTACCGGGAGATTCCCACGGCCTTTCAGGCCTCGGAATGACAGTTTCTTAATTTATAAAGAGGTTTTCATAATGCACGATATTATCATTGTAGGCGGCGGCCCTGCGGGACTGACCGCAGCAGTTTATGCCCTGCGGGCCGGTAAAAATGTTCTGGTCATCGAGAAAAATGGCTTTGGCGGCCAGATCGCCTATTCGCCCAAGGTGGAAAACATCCCCGGCACGATTCAGATCAGCGGCACGCAGTTTGCCGAGCAGCTGATCGAGCAGGCGCTGAATCTTGGCGCAGACGTGGAGCTGGAGACCGTTACTTCCGTACAGAAAAACGGCGATACTTTCGTCGTTTCCACCGAAGAAGGCAGCACCTACGAAGGCGGCGCTGTGATCCTTGCTGTGGGTGTCAAGCACCGGATGCTGGGTCTTCCCGGCGAAAACGAGCTGGTGGGCAACGGCATTTCTTTCTGCGCCGTGTGCGATGGCGCGTTCTACGCCGGCCAGAATGTGGCGATGATCGGCGGCGGCAACTCCGCCTTGCAGGAAGCGCTGCTTCTTTCTGAAGTCTGCAACAAGGTAACCGTGGTGCAGAATCTTGCCGACTTTACCGGCGAAAAGAAGCTCTCTGACGCCCTGATGGAAAAGGAAAATGTTACCGCCCTGTTCAGCACCGTGGTTTCTGAATATATCCAGAGTGGCGGCGCGCTGACCGGCCTTAAGCTGCACAACGAAGAAACCGGCGAGGATACCCAGATCGACGTAGACGGCGCATTTCTGGCCGTGGGTCTCGTTCCCGAGAACGATGCCTTTGCCCATTTGGCCCAGCTCAACGACTGGGGCTACTTCGACTGCGCAGAGGATTGCTGCACCCAGACCCCCGGCGTATTCGTTGCCGGCGACTGCCGCAGCAAGCGCATTCGTCAGGTGGTAACCGCATCGGCCGACGGCGCAATCGCCGCCATGGCCGCCTGCCATTACTTGGACTAACTATCTTGGCTCTCCCTTTGGGAGAGCTGTCAGCCGTGCAGGCTGACTGAGAGGGTTTCGTTAATGCCCTCTCAGCCCAGTGTGCGCACTGGGCACCTCCCCCAGAGGGGGAGGCAAGAAAGAGAGGAGCTTTCCGCTCCTCTCTTTTCCTTTTTGTAACCTTGCATTTTCCTTATAGGCGTGATAAAATATTTGAAGTATTTTGTAAGTAAGGAGGCTCGGCAGATGCGCAAGCTGATTTGTCTTTTATTATGCTTTATGATGCTGGCTGTGCCGGTGTTGGCCTTTGACGGCATTACATCTGTCCAGAGCCAGACCGTGGTGGGCACCGACGGCGCATGCCAGGTATCCCTGACCGCTACGCTGCAGCTCAGCGCCTCCTCTGACATTGCGTTCCCTCTGCCGGAAAACGCCAGCGATATTGCTGTCAACCTTCCCCACGCCAGGATAACCCGCAGCGGCGGTCATCGAAACGTGGATCTTTCCAGCCTGGGCGCAGGAAGCCACACGCTGACCTTCCGCTACACCCTCCCCGATGCAGTTACCGCGGACGAAAACGGCGATCTGACGCTGACCGTGCCGCTGGTCTGCGGCTTTGCCCTGCCCATCGAGCAGATGACCTTTTCCATCGAGCTGCCCGGCGCACCGGAAAGAAGGCCCACCTTCAGCAGCACCTACTACCTGGAAACCGCGGAGTCCATTATCGACTGTGAGGTGCAGGACAATGTGATTACCGGCGTGATCGAACAGCGCCTGCAGGACCGGGAATCCCTGACGATGACCCTGGCCGTTTCCAAAGATATGTTCCCCCACGTTTCCACCGGCCGGTGGTCGATGGATGCTGTCGACCTGATTATGGCGGCATTTTTCTTCCTTGCGCTGGCCTACTGGCTGATCACGATGCGCTGCCTGCCGCCCCGCCGCAGCCGCAGAGCGCTGCCCACCCCCGGCCTGAATGCCGGTGAGATCCCCTGCCGGTTGTCCGGTCAGGGTATGGATCTGACGTTGGCGGTGCTTTCCTGGGCGCAAATGGGCTACATTCTCATTCAAGCTGACGATCACGGCCGCGTGCTGCTGCACAAGCGGATGGAAATGGGCAACGAGCGCGGCGAGCTGGAAAACCGGCTGTTCCGCAGCCTGTTTGGCAAGAAGAATCTGGCGGACGCCACCGGCTACCGCTATGCAACACTGTGCCGCAAGGCAATGACCTGCCGCAGCGGCGTTTCCCTTACCTACAAGCGCGCATCCGGCAATCCCCGGGTCTTCCGGTTTCTTGCCGCTGCCATCGGTACTTTCGGCGGCGTTTCTATGGCGTACGCCTTTGCCAACGACACCGCCTGGCAGATCGTGCTGGCCATTTTCCTGGGAATCCTCGGCTCTTTCGCCGCGTGGCAGATGCAGTCTGCGGCAAAGGGACTGTTCCACCCCTACAAGCTACCCCTGCTGATTGGCTTGGGCTGCGGGCTTGTTTGGTTTTTGCTGAGCCTGCTGGCCGGCGAATGGCATACGGGTCTGTTCGTTGTGCTTTCCCAATGGCTTGCCGGCCTTGCCGCAGCTTTTGGTGGCCGCAAGACTGAGAGCGGACAGCAAAATATGTCCGAAATTCTGGGTCTGCGCCGGTTTATGCACACCGCCAAGCCGGAGGAGCTGCAGCGGATCCTCGACGCCAACCCTCACTATTTCTATGACCTGGCGCCCTATGCTCTGGCGCTGGATGCGGACCGGGCCTTTGCCCGTCGGTTTGGCAATGTCCGGCTTCCGGAATGCCCCTATCTCACCACCGGTATGGACGGCCATATGACGGTGAAGGAGTGGGATCAGCTGCTGCGCAGCACTGCCGAATCTATGGACGCCCTGCAGCGGCGGCTGCCCCTGGACCGCCTGCTGGGAAGATGAGGGCTGCTATGAACGGAATTGTAATTGTAGACAAGCCCCAGGGCTGGACCAGCCAGGACGTAACCGCACGGCTGCGGCGGGTATTCAACACCCGCAGGATCGGCCACGGCGGCACGCTGGACCCGATGGCCACCGGTGTTCTGCCGGTGTTCGTAGGCCGTGCCACCCGGGGTGTGGAGTTTTTTGAACACGCGGAAAAGACCTATGAGGCCACGCTGCGCTTAGGCCTTGCCACCGACACCGAGGATATTACAGGCACGGTGCTGGCAGAAAAGCCCGTAACCGTTACCGAAGGGGAATTTCTGGCGATTTTAGACAGGTTTCGCGGAGAAATTATGCAAATTCCGCCTATGTACTCGGCGCTGAAGATAAACGGCCAGAAGCTGTGCGACCTGGCCCGCAAGGGCAAGGAAGTGGAACGCAAGCCCCGGCCCATCACGATTTTTGAGCTTACCTGTCTGGAATTTGCCGGAGATACCGCCCGGCTGCGGGTGCGCTGTTCCAAAGGCACATATATCCGCACGCTGTGCAAGGATATCGGGCAGGCGCTGGGCTGCGGCGGCTGTATGGCCGCGCTGCGCCGGGTCAGCGCCGGCGAGTATGGCATCGAAAACGCTGTGCCGCTGCAGGAATTGCTGGATGCGGAAGCTCCGGAAAACTATCTGCAAAATGTGGACACAATGTTTACACAGTACCCTGCAATTACCCTGACGGAAAAGCAGGAACAGCGCTGCCGCAACGGCAACAGCTTCACCCTGAAGCTGGCCGACGGCCGGTACCGGGTCTATAGCCAACGCGGCGAATTTCTCGCTCTCTCCCAGGTTGAATCCGAAGTTATGTCAACCATCAAGAGCTTTTTCGAGGTGTGACCCCTTGGCTCTCCCTTTGGGAGAGCTGGCAAAAATCTTTGATTTTTGTCTGAGAGGGTTTCTTGGCTCTCCCTCTGGGAGAGCTGGCGCGCTATCCAAGCGTGCCTGAGAGGGTATAGGAGAAAAGATATGCCAATTCCAAAAAACAGCGACCTCTTGGAACATGCCCGAAAACTGCGGCAGGATATGACGCCGCAAGAACGAAAGCTTTGGTATCTGTTCCTGCAAAAGTATCCTGTGAAAATATATAAGCAACGAATCATTGGCTCCTATATAGCGGATTTCTACTGTGCATCTGCAAAACTGGTTATTGAAGTAGACGGATCACAACATTACTTTGAGAAAGAGCAGCAGAAAGACACCAACAGATCCGCTTATTTTGAGAGTCTGGGGTTGCACGTGATCCGCTATTCCAATGCTGATATTAACGAGCGCTTTGATCGTGTGTGCGAATCCATACACCAGCACATCCAGTCAAAACTTGGTTGACAAAACCCTCTCCGTCCCAAATCAGAGATTTGGGACACCTCTCCCAAAGGGAGAGGCAAGAGATTTCCTTATTCTTTGGAGTAAAATATGAAAGAAAAATCCATCTATGCGCTGGGGTTTTTTGACGGTGTCCACCTGGGACATCAGGCGCTGCTGCGGGAGTGCCGCCGCCTTGCCCGGGAATTGAATAGGAAACCCTGCGCCATCACCTTCCAGCAGCATCCGATGGCCGCCTTTGTGGCTGATCCGCCGAAGCTGATCAGCACCGTCGCTGATCGGGAAAACCTGCTGCGCCGGTACGGGATGGAAGAAATCCTTTGTCTGCCCGTTACCAAGGACGTTATGTCAACCAACTGGCAGGATTTCCTGCTGGGACTGATCGAAAAAGGCGCATCAGGCTTTGTCTGCGGCGATGATTTCCGTTTCGGCAGCCGCGGCGAGGGAAACGCCGAAAAACTGCAGGCGTTTTGCGCGGAGCGTGGCTTCCCCTGCGTCATCGTGCCGGAGCAGCTTGTGGACGGAAAGCGCATCTCCTCCACCCACATCCGCACCCTGCTGGAGCAGGGCGATATGGCAACCGCAGTCAAATTTCTGGGCCACCCCTACGTTCTGACCGGCACGGTCCAAAAGGGCGCGTCCCTGGGCCGCACCCTGGGCACGCCTACCGCCAACCTGGCCTTCTCCGATGCGCAGGTCGTGCCGAAATTCGGCGTATATGCCTGCAAGATCTCCACAGATCTGGGGGAATTTCTGGCCGTCACCAATGTGGGCACTCGCCCCACGGTGCAGGGCCAGGGCATTACCGTCGAGCCCTGGATCCTGGACTTTGACGGCGATCTGTACGGCAAAACCGTGGAGCTTAGCTTCTACCGTTTCCTCCGGCCGGAACAAAAATTTGATTCTTTGGAGGCATTGCGGGCAGAAATCCGGAAAAACGCGGCGCAAACCCGTGATTTTTTTGCAAAAACTTGAAAATTTTCCTTTACATTTGGGAAAACTTATGATAGGATAATCAGGCTGGCTTAGTGCCGGACGATATTTTTATGCCCACTGCTCAGTTGCAGGACCTTTTCACCGGCCTCAACTTGGCTGTCGGGAAATACTAAGTAAAGGTGGAAAAAACTATGATCCTGAAGGAAAAGAAGACCCAGGTTATCCTGGACAACGCAACCCACGAGGGCGACACCGGTTCCGCTGAGGTCCAGATCGCCATTCTGACCGCTCGCATCAACGAGCTGACCGATCACCTGCGCGTGCACAAGCACGACAACCACTCCCGTCGTGGTCTGCTGATGATGGTTGGTAAGCGCCGCAAGATGCTGGACTATCTGGCAAAGAAGGACATCAACCGTTAC
>JAFTUO010000003.1 GCA_017466215.1 Oscillospiraceae bacterium
CTACTGCACGATGATGGTTAAGACCCATCTGTCCCTTAGTGACGACCCCTCCAAGACTGGCGTGCCCACCGGCTGGCGTCTGTCAGTTCGCGACATTCTGGAGTACGGCGGCGCAAAGTTCCTGTGCCCCATGGCCGGCACGATCTCTATGATGCCCGGCACGGCTGCTGACCCTGCCTACCGCCGCGTCGATGTCGACACCGAGACCGGCAAGGTTTCCGGCCTGTTCTAAAAAATTACAAAGCAGAGGCGGGTTGCCGCCTCTGCTTTTGGAAACTTTATTGTAGATGCACACCCTGCCTTCCCCCCGGGGGAAGGTGTCAAAAATCTTTGATTTTTGACGGATGAGGAATGCGGGCAGTAATCTTGGATTAAGCACAACGCTAAGGCTTTTATGGCATTTCGCCGCTCGCCATTCCACACCCGACACGGCTTACGCCGTGCCACCCTCTCCCCGGGAGAGGGTATACGGACGACCACTTGTCGCCCCTACAATCTTTTCCTGAAAGGAGATCGCCTTATGGATATCACATTGCAATCCTGCCGCGAATTCGTGGCCGCGTTGGCGTCCAGTTCCCCCGCGCCCGGTGGCGGCGGCGCTGCCGCATTGGTAGGCGCAGTAGGCGCTGCACTTGGCAATATGGTGGCCTCCTTAACCGTTGGCAAGAAAAAATACGCCTCCGTAGAAGCGGAAATGCTCACTTTGAAAGCAAAATGCGACGCTCTGCAGCAGGAATTGCTGGCGCAGGTGGAAGCGGACGAAGTGAATTTTTTGCCCCTTGCCAAAGCATACGCCATCTCTAAAGACGACCCCACCCGGGACAACGAACTGGAAAAAGCGTCTATCCTCGCCTGCCAGACCCCGCTGCAGATTATGGAGCTTTGCTGCCAGGCCATCGACTGTATGGCCGTTTTTGCCGAGAAAGGCAGCCGTCTGGCGGTTTCTGATGCCGGCTGCGGCGCTGTGCTGTGCAAGGCTGCACTCCAGGCCGCTTCGCTGAACGTTTTTACCAACACCAAAACGATGAAAACCCGCGCAGTTGCCGAAGATCTAAACGCAAAGGCAACCGCGATGCTGAACACTTACTGCCCCATTGCCGACCAGATTTTTGAATCGGTCAACCTTTATATAGGCAGTTAAAAACGTCATCACACCAACACCTTCTCCCGAGGAGAAGGTGGCCTCGCGTCAGCGAGATCGGATGTGGAATACGGGCAGTAATCTGAAATTACGCACAATTTCAGGGCTTATACCGCATTTTGGGTGCACGCCGTTCCACACCCGCCCAGTGTGCGCACTGGACACCCTCTCCCCGGGAGAGGGTATGCCCGCACAAACATTTAGGAGGACTTCAAATGGCTCAGAAATTATTAGGCAAAGAAGTAAATGAAGCCATCGTTGCCGAGCTGCACGCCCGGGTTGCCGCGCTGCGCGCAAAGGGCATCACTCCCACCCTGGCCATCCTCCGTGTAGGCGAAAACCCCAGCGACCTTTCCTACGAAAAGGGCGCAACCGCCAAGGCAGAAGCCGTTGGCGTTGAAATCAAGAAATTCCAGCTGCCGGAAGATGCCGACAAAGCGCAAATTCTGGCGCTCATCGACCGGCTGAACGCCGACACCAGCGTCCACGGCGTGCTGATGCTGCGCCCGTTGCCTGCCCACCTGAAAGCCGATCAAAACGAGATCTGCAACCGACTTGACCCCAAAAAGGACGTGGACTGTATGACAGAGCTGTCCAACGCCGGCGTGTTTGAGGGCCGTACCGGTCTGGGCTTCGCCCCCTGCACCGCCGCAGCGTGTATGGAGATCCTCGACCACTACAAGATCGACTGCACCGGCAAAAACGCCGTAGTCATCGGCCGGTCTTTGGTCGTCGGCAAACCCGTGGCGATGATGCTGCTGAGCCGCAACGCCACCGTTACCGTCTGCCACACCAAAACGGCGAACACCGCCAAAATTTGCCGCAACGCGGACATTATCATCTCCGCCGCCGGCAAGCTTAAAAGCCTGACCAAGGACTTTGTCCGGCCCGGTCAGGTGGTCATCGACGTGTCGATGAATTGGGACGCCGAGAAGATCACCGCCAAAGGCAAGGGTGGTATGTCCGGCGACGCCGTTTTTGACGAAATTGAGCCCATTGTGGCCGCCATCACCCCCGTTCCCGGCGGCGTGGGCGCTGTAACAACGTCTGTGCTGATGAAGCACGTGGTCGAGGCCGCTGAACAAGCCTGAGGTAACCTATGAGAAAGATAAAAAATCTCTCCGAAGATCGCTTCTTAAAGCTGTTTTTCGCATTGATCACCGCGGCATTTCTCATCGCGGCGGTGTGTATGCCCGACCGGGAAGCGATGTTTACCGGTCTGTGGAAGATCACCACCTCCACCGCAAAGATCTCTTCCAACTACTTTGACCTGGGCGGTTACGCCGCCAGCTTTCTGAATACCGGCCTGGTGGCGCTGGTCTGCCTGCTTTTATTCGTCATTTTCCGCGGCAAGCCCAACAACGCCTCCACCCTGGCGTTTCTGCTGACCATCGGCTTCGGCACGTGGGGCATCAATCTTCTGAACATTCTTCCCACCATTGCGGGCGTTTTGCTGTACGCCCTGGTGAAAAAGGAAAAGCCGGGCAGCCTCTGCAATGCGATGCTGTTTTCCACCGGCATCGCCCCGCTGTTTTCTGAGCTTCTTTTCCGCTATCCCAGCACCGAGTACCTGGGCTTCAATGTTCTGGGTCTGGCGCTGGCGCTGATCGTCGGTCTGGCGGTGGGCTTTTTCCTGCCTGCGGGCCTTGCCCATTCGCCCAAGGTGCATAAGGGCTTTGACCTGTACTCTGCCGCCGTGCCGGTGGGTATGATGGCATTTTTGATCAACGCCACATTGTTCAAGACGATGGGTCTGGATGTAGATGCATTGTCCACCAGCGGCGATCTGGCCGTAAAATCCCCGCTCATCGCCAATATTTTCTGTGGCAGCGTGTTCGGGCTGTGCATCATTTTGGCTTTGCTGATGGGCTGCACGCCCAGAGATTACTGGCAGCTGCTGAAAAACAAAGCGTCGGCAGTCAGCTTCTCCACCACCTACGGCAACGCCCCGTTTTTAATGAATGTGGGCGTGTTCGGGCTGTTCATTCTGGCCACCTATAACCTGATCGGCGCGCCCTTTACCGGCGTTACCTTCGGCGTAATGTTCTGTATGCTGGCCTGCTGCAACTCCGGCTCTCACCCCTTAAATGTCCTGCCGCTGGTGCTGGGCTATGTGGTGGCATCTGCGGTCTGCGGCTGGCTCTCTCCGATGCTGGGCGGCACATTCGCCTGCGCCATCAACACCCAGGCGGTCTGCGTGGGTATGGCCTACGCCAACGGGCTGAGCCCCATCGTGGATAAATACGGCTGGCGCTGGGGCTTTGCCGCATCGGTGATCCACTATCTGCTGGTAACCTCGATGCCCAAGCTTCACGGCGGCTTCTGCCTGTATAACGGCGGCCTGACGGCAGCCATCACCTGCCTGATCTTCGTCCCCATCCTGGAACACCACTTCCGCACCAAAAACGAGCGGAAAATCAAGATATAATAGAAGCTGTCATTCCGAGGGCCGCCAGGCCCGTGGGAATCTTCCGGTACAATCTCCAAATGTGCTATGCAGTGATGTGGATGATACCGGGGGATTGTCACGTCGCTGCGCTCCTCGCAATGACATCCTAACTTAATGACGTTTTCTACACAAGGGATTCTTTATAATGTAAGGGCGTGGCCATTTGGCCACGCCCTTTTCCTTTTGCATTTTACAGTGTGCCAAATACCTTCAAAACGTCTTCGTATTTCTCGATCCACTGCTGGCAGTTTTCCGCCTGGTCTGTGATGCGCAGATCCCGCCACGTATAGTCTCCGTTGCTGCGCCTGCATTCCAGATTCACCCAGTAGCCATAGTCCTTGTCAGCAAGCTGGGCGCTTTGCAGAAGCCCTGCATTGCCATCTTTCCAGAGGGCCTTCAGCAGCTCGTTTTTCATCGTATAGGCAGATACCTTTTTCCCATCGGTGGAACTGTTGTATTCCTGGGAATACCGCTCTACATCCTCGCCGTTGAAATACACGACCTTTACGGTCTTGTACCATTCTTCCCAGCTGCTTTCCCCCAGCACATACTGGGGCGTATTGTAAAGCTCCTGGATCAGCTCCCAGGCTTTTCCGCTGGTGTAGACCTGATAGCGTCTGGTTACCTGCCGGCCGCTTTCCAGGGTGTAGCGGATGCTGAATAGCCGGTAGCTGCCGGTATGCCGATCCCGTTCATTGAGGATCTGCTGATGGATCGTGCGGATCTTCTCCACACTTTCCCCGTCGCTGACGGTAAGATCCGGATTGGAGTAGCTCCAGAATGTGCCCTGGGTAAACTCCACCGTCTGGACGTTCTCATTTTCCGGCACATAGCGGGTGATACCCACCGGGTCCAGGGCGGTCAAGCCCACGGTCAGCGTCAGCGCCAGACCCAGGATCGCCAGGTGCAAAAATGTCTTGCCCCGGAACACCCGCACCGTCCGCTGCAGCAGCATCTGGCCGGCAAACCAGCCGATGACCAGACCTACCACCAGGAACAGCAGATATCCGTCAGCCAAGCCGGTGGCCTGGCCAAACATTGCAACCGCACCGCCGGCGCACAGGGCGAACACCACCGCAAATACCGGCTTCAGCGCATCCACCGCGATGAATTCGCCGGCACATTCCAGCTTCCGCCGGCGGTACAGCAGCAGCGCCACAACCAAAAGCGCCACGCCGATGCCTGCGCAGATGCCCAGATATCCCCAGCCCTCGCCCGGGCCGAAGTAGACCCAGCCGGTGTCGACCGGATACAGCAGCGACGACGAAGCCGAAGAGAAATACCCGCTTTCCGGTCTGACGACCCATTCAAACTGCAGCAGCTGATTATTGCTTACCATATTCGCCACGGGGCAAAACAGCATAAACGGCTCTTCGCTCACGGTTACGCCGTACAGCAGCGGCTGATAGATCACGCTGACAAACCAGTAAACCATCAGCGCAAAGAAATTCAAAATGGCATACACCGCCACCTGAGCAAACCGGTTTCCGGTGCAGAATACGCACAGCACCGCCACGCCGAAGAAGAACAGATACTCCATCAGCATCGCGCCAAGCCAGGCAAACGCCACCCAGCCGAACTGTCCCAGCATCGGCAGGAAAAATATTGCCGCAATCAGATGGGGCACGATGCTGTAGAGCAGCCCCGCGATGATGTGGGTGCACAGCCAAGTCTCCCGCCGCATCGGCAGGGCGTGGATCGCATTGCACAGCCGGCTGTTGAACAGATCGCCAAACAGCAGCTGGGCGGCAAGCGCCGCGTAGATCAGATTGATCAGCGCGAAAGGACCCATCGTAGAAGCCAGCTCATAGGCTGCCCGGGAGCCGCTCTCAGCGGAAAGGATCGGCAGCATCACCAGCAGACCGCCGATGAGATAAATGGCCCACAGCGGCGCAAACCGGAAGATATCCTTGCGCAGTAACGTCTTGTTACAGGACAATGTTCTTAACTTCATAGTTCACACCTCCCAGCTCGTAGATGAATATCTCCTCCAGCGAAAGCGGCAGCACATCAAAATACGGGCAGTCCGTTTGCCACATCCGCTTTTCGATCTCCTGGGCGGTGCCCCGGACGATCAGGGTGCGCAGCCGGCCGGACTGGCTTTCGTGCAAAACCTCCAGATCGTAAGGCGCTTGCCCCACCAGCTGCAGCTTGTGGATCGCGCCCTGCATATCCGCCAGGCTGCGCTCCAGCAGCATTTTTCCGTGATCCATAATGCCCACGTGGTCGCAGATATCCTCCAGCTCCCGCAGATTGTGAGAGGAGATCAGCACCGTAGTCTCCCGCTGGGCAACGTCAGAAAGGATCAGATTCCAGACCTGCCGCCGCATCACCGGGTCAAGGCCGTCCACCGGCTCATCCAGCACCAGCACATCCGGCCGGGTGCAGATGGTCAGATGGAACGCCGCCTGCTTCTGCATACCCTTGGAAAACCGGCGGATGGGGCTCTTCCGGGGCAGCTTGAAGACTTCGTACAGCCGCTCAAACAGATCGTTGTCGAAATTGGGGTAAATGCCGGCATAGTACCGGCGCATTTCCTCTAAGGATGCCGAGGGGAAATAGAAAATTTCGTCGGGGACCAGGCCGATCCGGGCCTTTTGCTCCGGATTTTCGTAAATCTCCTGACCCTCCATCGTGATCTCGCCGCAGTCCGGGCGGTAAATGCCGGTCAGCACCCGGATAGCGGTGGATTTGCCTGCGCCGTTAGGGCCTACCAGGCCGTAAACCGTTCCCTTGGGCACAGTCATCGACAGATCGTCCAGCGCCTTGAACGCGCCGAAGGTCTTGGTTACATTCTTCATTTCAAGCATTTTCGTTTCCTCCTTTCTGCAAGCGCTGGATCAGCGCATCACGCTCCACGCCGGCTGCCAGCAGCCGGGCGGTGAGCTTGTCAAATTCTTTCAAAAGGGCGTCATTTTCGCTGTTTTCCGGCACGCCCCGGACGAAGCTTCCCTTGCCCGCCGCGGATTCCACCCAGCCCTGCACCTCCAGCTCCCGGTAGGCCCGCTGGATGGTGTTGGGATTGATGGTAAGCTGGGTTGCCAGCTCCCGGACGGAGGGCAATTTGTCCCCCGGGCGAAGAATTCCTGCGCAGATCTGCTCCCGGAAACCGTCGCAGATCTGGGCATAGATCGGCCGCGCATCCCGATAATCCAAAAGAATCATATGCATCCCTCCCGTGAAGTTAAACTGTACTAGTACAGTTAGTGTACTGTATTACTACAGTTTTGTCAATATGTAATTTACAAACAAGAAAATCCCCTTGGCTCTCCCTCTGGGAGAGCTGTCGCGCGGTTAGCGCGACTGAGAGGGCCCTCTCCGGCAAAAATCGAAGATTTTTGCCACCTCCCCCATAGGGGGAGGCAAGTTGGACTGTTCTTACAAATAAAAAATCTCCCGGCTCTCCCTTCTTTTGGGGGCAAGGGGAAGCCACATCCTTGTAGGGGCGAGCACCGCTCGTCCGTTTGTTGACCATCGCGCCGCGGTACGGACGGCCATTGGCCGCCCCTACAACTGCACTTCTGAAGCTGTATCCGTAGGGACGACCCTAGCGGTCGCCCGCACCCCCTGCTGTGGAGGGAGGCAAGTTGGACTGTTCTGTAAATAAAAATCTCCCGGACTTTCGTCCGGGAGATTACTGTTATTCTACTATAAATTACAGCAGAGTGGAGAAGTGCTTGATGGTGCGGACCATCTGAGAAACGTAGGAGTTCTCGTTGTCGTACCAGGAAACGACCTGAACCTGAGTCTTGCCGTCGGGCAGAGCGCATACCATGGTCTGAGTAGCATCGAACAGAGAACCGAAGGTCATGCCGATGATGTCGGAGGAGACGATCTCGTCCTCGTTGTAGCCGTAGGACTCGGTAGCAGCAGCCTTCATAGCAGCGTTGATCTCGTCCTTTGTGACAGCCTTGTCAACAACTGCGAACAGAAGGGTGGTGGAGCCTGTAGGTGTAGGAACACGCTGGGCAGCGC
>JAFTUO010000051.1 GCA_017466215.1 Oscillospiraceae bacterium
ATTTATCAATCTAAATCAATGTTAATCTCGTATTGGTCATCAATGAGAATAACGTTTGCATTATGCTTTTTCGCAAGGGCGAGGACTTCCGCATTATCCGTCAAAACGCTCTCAATGGTACACCATTCATCATCCAAACGGTTTTCAATGACGCTTGCATATTTCTTTATGTCGGCAAAGTGGTTTCTGATATATTCCTCACTCATTACCAGGCAGTAATATTTGATGCTTTCAAGGTATTTGGAGTCAAAGTCTTTCTGCCAATCGAATGGAATATAGCAGCCTTCGACAATTAAGTTCTGCTTGTTTTCGATAGCAGTTTTAACCATTTCACGAACGATGGGCCATAAGTATGCGGTCAAATCCTTATCATCACTCATAGAAGTAAGTTCTGTATTACCGCTACGAATTAAACCCATTTTTAGATGGTCTATCGAAAGATATGGGTATTTATATTTTTCAAGCAGTTTTTGAGCAAGAGCCGTTTTCCCTGTATGCGATGCTCCGGCAATTAAAATAATCATCTCAATCATCCCCACAAATTCCAATTTTACATTTCAATCGTAATACTTATCCACGCCACCGTAACCGGGGATCCGCTTGCCCTCCCGGGTTTTCCGCAGGAAGCTATCCAGCCGCTTTTGAAATTCCTCGGGTCGCTTTCGCGCCGCATCTATGTAGGCAATGCGGATGCGCTTGTAGGGCTGGGAGAAAACATCAAAATGCGTCCACGCCACCGCATCTGCGCGGATCGCATCCATGATATCCTCCGGAAAAACATAGGGTGCAGAGATCAGATCGGCAACACTTTCCCGTACACTGGGGTGGAGCATTCCCTGTTTGTCCAACCAAATCAGGCGCTCAATGTTGGGACGGGAATAGGGACTTCCGGCTCTTCTCGGCGTGAACCGCAAGGCGCGTCCCTGATCCACAGCATGATAAATGCTGTCGATCCAGCCGAAGCACAGCGCCTCCTCCACGGCATCGTTATAAGAAAGCCCCGGCTTGCCGCTATTCTTGAGGGGAAATACAAACCATATTTCCGTTTCCTTCTCAAAATGCTCCTCAAGCCATCGACGCCACTCAGCCCGGTCGCTTGTATAAAAGATGTTTTCTGTGTTCATTTTCTTCCCCTTTTCGGCATGGGCAGTTCTTCTGCGATAACTGCAAACAGACTTTGCAAAAAGGCTTTATCTTCCATATTTTCTACAAGAAGCATCTCCTTCGCGCCCTCGTAGGGAAGCTCCATTGGGGCATTCGGCATTAATCTTTTGGCAGAGGGTGTGGGCTTAACCAATAGCCGGTTGTCGTAGACACCGCCGATCACCTTACCGCCGCAATACAGCACGTATTCTCCCATCATCGCCCGGGCAGAAAGGCCCTCGCACTGCTCCAAAATGAAATCCACATATTCCTTGCTGCTTGCCATCGGTTATCCCTCCCTTGTCTTAAAAGCATTATATCGCATTTTTCTGGGTATCGCAACAAAAAGCGGATGCCGAGACACACACCTGTAAAAACAAAAGAATCGGCAGTATGAGGAAAGTCAGCATCTCCCCCGACTACAAGGAAGCTGCCATAATGGATGCGTTCCACCATTGCGGCATCTGCAAATCATAATAGCACAGCCGCCTCCGTGATGGAGACGGCCGGTTTCATATCTATGCCTGAGCTATTTTCTTAAAATCATCAGAACTAGCAAACTTTTGTGCCTCGTATGCTCTAACTGCAAGAAGCGGGTGTGTATCGTTTTTAGTCAGCAGAAATTCTAGGCCCTTATTAACAATGTCTTTTTCCATGCTCTGCTGATAATCTGCTGCCTGAGCAATAAACAAGTCTTTATCTATCTCGGAATCAATGTGCGTTGTTCCACCTGCAAGTCGCATCATTGTTTCGATAACGGGGTCAGCACTTCCGCAACAAATTATTGCAACTCTATCGGCAGAAAGCTCA
The DNA here is from genome assembly GCA_017466215.1 of Oscillospiraceae bacterium. Classification (GTDB taxonomy): domain Bacteria; phylum Bacillota; class Clostridia; order Oscillospirales; family Oscillospiraceae; genus Faecousia. The sequence continues at coordinate 1,954 of JAFTUO010000051.1, forward strand.
CTACACCTAAACCAGTGGAAGAAAGCCAACTCCAAGGCACTATCAACCGCAGAAACAACATTTCCTGCAATAGCACCAACAACGCCTTTGGTATTAAGATAATTTGATAATTCATGTAAACCAATTGCTCCACCACTTAAAACCATACCGCCTATTGTGTGGTAGAGTCCGTGTTTGCAAGCAATATGACCACACTCGTGGGCAAGCACAGCATAAAGCTCATCGTCCTGCAAGCATTCTATCAATCCAGAATGAATTATTATTGTAAATTTTTCTGTTCCGTATGTATATGCATTTGGCTCTCTGTTTAACTCAAGGTAGAGTTCTGGCATATCAATTCCAATTTTGCAACAGATGCTTTGCACCATTCTATAGATTTTGGGCAGTTGTTTTTCTGTTATGTGAATCTTTGTTGACATGTTGATTATTGTATTTTGCTTATCATTCATTATAGACAGGAGCTTTGCACAAATGGTATCAAGCAAGGGGATTTTTTTCAAAGCTACTAATGCAGCTTTATCAAGGCTGTGTATATACTGCTCACAATCAATTGGATTTGTGCTTTTTAGGTTCTGCTTGACAATGTTTTGTGTCCACCTTTTGGCTTTATAATCGCTAAACCACACTCTGCTCATCCTCTTTCTATCTATAAAAAAGTGCGTGACCGAAGCCACGCACCGAAAAACGCATAGCTCCGATTGCTGCAACACAACTCCAGACACACCGAAAGTATGCTGAAACGAGCATGCTTTTTTACCAAAGTAAAAATGCACACATTCGGGTTGTGTCATTCGTAGGGAATTGTGTCACACGATTATTTTATCAGAGCTTTTCCAAGGTTGCAATACCAAAAACATCTTTTAGCCGCAGCTACCCAACGCTAAAGGTTTGCCGTTAGTGATATTGGGTTATTGCCATTGCCTGCTATAGACGTGCGAGATATATATCAATGACTTGCTTGGCAAAGGAACCTGTGCCCTCGCCGCCAACTTTGTCTATGTTTTCCGTCATACTGCCACCACCGGCGTAGCTTTCTGCCAAGCTCCCCAGTATTTGGGGCGTGCAGGTGTAAAAATGCTCCGTGAAGAACACCTGCAGCTCCTTCGCCCAATTTTGTGCTGCTTCGCTGTCCGGTGCACAAGGGCGCATCTTGCCCAGCTTTGCAAACAGCTCCATCACCTGTGCGCCCAGGTCTTTTTCCTGTTCCTTGGTGCGGCTTTTCTGCTTCTGTTCAAATTCCTTGTAGGCATCCGTCTTGCTGTAGAGCACCTTGGCCTGCTGGCTGTATTCGTCTAATTTCTTGGGGTCAAATCCTTCAAAATCCATATATTTCACTCCTTACTTAGGCTGAGAGGACTTGAACCTAAGCAGGTTTTCAGGCGGTTGCATTCCCCAATACATCAGAAAATCCCTTGATAATACACAAAGTATTGTCTGCGTGATTTTCTTCGTCTTGGAAAACGCAAACGGCTGAAAACTGCAAGGCACCTCTCAGTAAATAATTTTTGATTGATTTTTGGCGCAGATGACGCCGCCTTGCTGACGCAAGGCAAGGAAGATAAGGCAAAAAGCAGCAAAAAGAACTGCTGAGAGGCTGCTTAGGTTCGAATCCTCTCAGCCTTAGCATTCCTCTTGCAAAACTGATTCGGTTTTGCAGTTTTTCTATGCGCTCCTGCATCAGCTTGATCTGGTGCTCCAGAACCCGGTTTCGGTCATAGTCCGGCGCGTCCAGAATGCTGCCGATCTCATTCAGGGACAGGCCCAGCTCCCGATACACCAGGATCATATAAAGCTTGTCCAAAGCCCCGTCGTCATACAATCGATAGCCGGCATCCGTTATCTCGGTGGGTTTCAGCAATCCGATCTGATCGTAATGGTGCAGCGTCCGCACACTGACACCGGTGCGCTTGCTCACTTGCGCAACCGTCATCATACGCATCCCTCCCCTTGGCTCTATCATATACTATGACGTTACGTTAGAGTCAAGAGGTTTTTTAGATTGATCACAAATTTCTTTTGACGCCTGGCTTTTTCGGCATACTTATATGCGCCGCCCCAGGAGTGGGTGATGTAGGTGACCACGTACTCTGACTGCTGGAGCATCCAGTTGTTGCGCCAGGAGATGGCATAGTGTGGGTGAACAGACTCGATCCCCTCCGGGAGCATTGTGTCGGAATAGTCATCGTATTCCGTTTTCCTGCCGGGCATATAGGCCAGTACAACGGCGTAGTCGATCTTCGGAAATTCTTGTTTTAATTTCTTCAGCTCGCTGCGCACATAGGCATCAAACTGCCCCTGGTGTCCTACATAAAACATATCCACACCGTGGTTAGTTACCAGATCCACAAGTACCTCTCTTAACTTCGGTTTGATCGTCTCCGGACAATCCCGGTGACCAAAAAATGTACAATTCGCCATAATATCACCCTTTATGCAAAAGTTGACCAGTATCACGGACAATATTTTGCATCAGTATAGCATAACATAATGGTAGTTTGCAACCAATACTGGTCAAGAATGCTATATGAGGTGTGAATTATGGAACAGAAAATTCGTAGAGATCGCAATATGGGTGACAATCTGAGACGCCTGCGCAATGATGCCGGTTTGTCCCAAGAGAAGCTTTGCGCAGAACTGCAGCGTCGCGGCTGCGACATTGGCCGAACTACCTACGCAAAATACGAAGCCGGAGAACTAAATATACGAGCTAGTGTCATCATTGAACTGAAGAAAATCTACAAATGCTCCTATGATGAATTCTTTGTAGGTCTTGATATTCTATAAGAACTGATGTAATTGTAGTTTTTCTCCTATAATTTAAAAACCAAACCTACAAAATGATTCCATGATATCTCTGTCTCAGGATATCTCTTAATATGTGTCAAGTCCTTATTCTTTTGCACTTAGGAGGTCTATTAATGGATAATATAGAGCACATTCATACTATTGAGCAATTCAAAGCTTTCTTGGATGCGAACCAATTTGAATCAAAAATAGTTGATGACAAAGATTACGAAGGTAAACCATATCGGTATTTAGATATTCAGTTCCCTGTTGCTAGGAATACAGAAAATATCATAATTCATGAAGATGACGACTTAGATACTATTAGCAACTGTGGTTTTGTAAAATATAGAGGGATATCTGATTACGAAGCTATTTGGTCTCAGGAATTGAACTGTATAGAATGTGAAGTTCAAGATACACAATCCTATGGTTTAGGACGATATATTATAAGGAATCTTGCTTCATATTTCGAAACCATTCAAGAAAGCACTGACGATCCTGACCGAAACGAGCCGATAGAATGTATCATTTTCTCCAATGACATATTGAAAGTTTCTGTAGGTAACTGCAGTAAAGAGTTTGCGTTTCTAAGTGCCTATAGGGATGGACGACATATAGATATTCGTCAACCAAGAGGGAGCTTTAGAACCACCTTAAAAATCACAAATATTGCAATCAATACTGAGGAAAACGCTAGAACATTACTTGAAAAAAATATCAAATGCCCTATTTTTTCAGATAAATATTCTCTATAACATGTCAATCACACTCTCCCCACGCAGAATTCCGCGCACAGAAAAGATTATTCGACGCAGACGACTGCGTAATCCAACTTCAGAAAACCGACCCTTGAAATTGGATTATGAATACGAAAAAACGCCAATGTCCTTATATTGGTTTGCGCAAAATAATATAGAATCTCCAATATTTGCTTTTTTTGCTTTTTATCAAGTTTTAGAATACTATTTCCCTATTTACTCTCAACTGGAAGCAAAGAATAAGATTAAGAATTTATTTAAGGATCCGCGTTTTAGTATAGAATCAGATACCGATATGTTACGTTTACTTAATGTAATTACTGCTAAGAATATAGATGGTATTGGAGACGAAAAAGAGCAACTCAACAATGTCCTTAAAAACATTGTTACTGGTGACGAGATTATTGAGTATATCAATTCTCGGGGATTCTTGGTTGACTATTATAACAACAAAGCGTCCAACAAACTTTCAGGGGAGAAGTTGCCTCTTAATGACATTACCGGAATAGTCCCAAAGCTTTCCGCAAGAATATATGATATTCGTTGTCGAATAGTCCATAACAAGGCATCAGAAACACATAAGAAGATTCTTCCTGTAACAAAAGAAGAGGACTATTTGCGAAACGAAATTTCTGTCTTAAAATTTCTTGCCGAAAAAGCTATAATAACAAACAGCAAATCATTTCAATTTAAATAACCCTGATTGTGTATGGTTGTTGCAAATCTCTATATCAACAACATCTATTTATGGGGTATTTAGTTCTTGGGAAAGGCGGTGGGCGAGTTTGAGTCCATTTACAAAGCCGGATTGTTGGTGCAGGCGGCAGAGGTTACAGACCAAATCGATGATTGCGTCCTTCTCCTTTAGGGTTTTATCGGACAGGGCGTTATAGAGGTCATCAAAGGCCTCTTTGATCTCGTCGGTATCGTCGGTGCAGACGTGCTCGTAATAGGTATTGTACAGCAGCTCCAGGACGGTATCTGCATCGGGGCAGAGTTTCTTCATATTCATAGCTCAGTCCTCCTTATAGTCGGTGGGAAGGTAAAGGCGGCTATGGGCGTAGAGTTTTTGAAGTTCGATTTGGGCTTCGAAGCGGTCCTGGGCTTCCATTACCACGTCCACCAGTTCGTATCGGTCGGTGTGCCACTCTTTGATGCCACGCAAGTATCTGGAGCGGCGCTTGTCGTCGATGATGAAGGGCATAATGCCGTGGCGCAGGCATTCCTTAAACAGGATCAGTCTGCCAATACGACCATTACCATCCTCGAAGGGGAAGATCTCCTCGAAGCGGACGTGGAAGTCCAAAATGTGATTGTGCTCGATGTCGGACTGTTTTTCGTAGCCGGCGATCAGCTCTGCCAGACTGGAATGGATCTTGTCCGGGTGCAGGAGCTGGCGATCCCGGGGACGGGATGTAACTGTCCGATACTCACCGGGGCGAACCTGCTCCCGATACTCGTCCACCGTGCCGGTCATCAGAAGATGATGGAGCTTGCGGATGAACTTTTGGGTCAGGGGCTCCATCACATGATCTAAGATATAGTCCACGCAATGGATATGGTTCAGCACCTCAATCACATCGGAGACTTTGAACGGCTCAAAGGACTCCCGAACCTTGCCTTTTTTGAAGATGGTTTCCACCTGCTGACGGGTTAAACGGACGCTTGCCATCCGGGAAGAGGAGTAGGTCAGGTCAATTACGGTGAAATCGTACAAACCGTGAAAATTCCGCTTTTTCTTCTGATTTTGCAACTTTTTGGCCAGTTCCGGCAACTCCACTTCCGATGTATGCTCCAAATCTGTCCGTGAGACACGGACTGCGTCTTCTGGGATCCTCCAAACGCCCTCTCTGTATACTGCTCCGGGGATTCTGTCCTGATTGCACAATCTCTTAATTAAGGTTATGGAAACGCCCCATTTTTCTGCCATTTCTCTGGTTGATAAATACTTCATAGTTTCGTCCTTTCTTGTGCGAGTAGCCCGCAACACCTGCGTTACCCGCAACACTTTCATCTTGAATAAATCTTGAATTACGACGAAACACTGTATACCAACTGACACATAATGTATTTTTATTCGTGATTTTGGTGCTATTTAGTCTACTTTATCCATATGTATTCATTCTGTCCACCTCCTGAGGCCATGGCATTCAAGAGGGCAGCGGTTTGGTTTTGTTTATTTTTATCACGCTTATACTCCGGGTGCATTGGATAACCTTTGAACTGCATTTCGAGTCTTACTCGCGCTGTATTTGCGCAGCCCTTCGCTTTTGGCAAAGATGCCGCCTTTTGTTCTTTCGTTCGCGCCTATTGCATACTAAAAAGTCCCGGAAACGAATCGTTTCCGGGACGTTTGTATGTATTTTACCGTGCCAGGTTTTTAAGCATATTCTTCCAATCCTCTGCTGTCATATCGGTGGCGTTGGTGATAAAGGTTATACCCATATCTCTGGTGCGATTTAAGAAAGATAGCTCGGACTTTTCATTTTCCCTATTAAACGCGCTGGCGATCAGCACTTTTTTAACGTGTTTCCCGCCAAAGCGCTCCGCAACCGTCCACAGCTTATAGGGCTCGATCTCCTTGATCTCCCCTATTTTGCAGGATATGAAGATGGGCGTCAGGCCTCGCATCAGGATCACGTCGATCTCATTCTTGGTGTCGTTATAATGCCGGTCAACGCCGTCCCAATCAATATTGACACCGATGTAGCAGCTGTTGAAATACGGCTTTCCGTTTTCCTGCAGATTTCTGGCCTCAAATAAGACCTTCATCTCCAAAACATCTCCGGGAGATTTCAGACAGCGCCGGACGACCGCATTTTTATAGGCATAGGACATACGGTTTGCCGTTATCCAAAGTCCTGTAACAACGCCTTTTTCTGCCAGAGCCCGCAGGAATTCCGTGCAGGCCTCCAGCTTTTGGCGGTAATTCAAGATCTCTCCGCCCAGGGCCGGAAGATCAATATTGATATGCATCTTGTCATAATCCGGCTCTGTCCGCTTTTCAAACTCCTTCAGGAATTTCACCGCGTCGTTCCAGGCATTCAGATCCGCACAAGCCATATTCCAAAGCAGGTCTACATCCCGCTTGTCTGTATTTGTGTCCGGCTGGGGGTTTTCGGGCACGACCACGCCGCCATACAGCGAAATCAGCTCCTCCACCGACACCTTGACCGTATCCCTGAAAGATACCGCATTATGGCAGTCGCAATCAATGATCTTTCCGTTTTTTAAGTCAAACCGCTGCAGCTTAAAGGGATATTCCTCCCGACAAGTGGCAAAAACGATGCCGCAGCCCAGGATCAGCAGATCCTCGCCGCCGGTGATATCGAAAATGCAGTCCTTTTCGGTTTTGACAATATCCGTCAGAGTCTGCACAATGGCTTTCAGATCGAATCGGTCGATGCTTCTAAGCTCAATTTTGGTCTTATAGCCTTTGTTTTTCAAAAACCGCTCATAGACAGGGATAGTTTTCTTCATTTGCGCCGTATCGCCCAGGAAGATGACCTTATCGGGCTTCGCGGTCAGGCAGCTGATCATATTTTCAAAGGGTGTTTTTTCAAAGAACTCAACAATGGTCATACATTTCCCCTCTTTTCCCATTTTGATCATTATACCACAAGAAAATACTTCTTTCAATATGATGCAAAAACGGCACCGCCTGCGCAGTGCCGTTTCATTATTTCACTTTGCTTGTGGGGCGGTAGCCGGAGCCGATATTGATATCATCTCCGGAAAGCATCAGCGCCTTTATTTTTCTCTGCAGGGAGGTCTGTTCCGGGAAATCGTTGATATCATCCCGGACAAAGGTGATGCCGAAGACGTGGCGCACCGCCTGGGCGCTCTGATCCGGCTCACAATCCACGTAATTCCACATCCGGGAGAAGTTAAGCACGTTGGAATTCTCGCCGCAGACCTTCTCCAGGTCCTTGCTGAGCAGCCAGGAGTGGCAGTAGAAATACTTCGCGCCGTGTCCCGGGAAATGCTTGTCAAAGAACTCCTCCGCCATTGCAAAGGACTCCAGACAATCTTCCACCGTCAGCTTGCCGCCTCTGGGGATGTGGGTGTCGATCACCGTCTTTCCCTCCGGGGCCAGGCCATTGTTTTCCTCCAGCCGGAACTGCAACCGACCGACCTGGAACAGATCGCCGGTAAAATGCCGCCGAAGCCAGCAATACTCGCAAAAACCCCGGACGCCGATCAGCTCATAGTAGCCGTCCAGCCACACATTCACATCCCGCATTGTCTCGATGGTCTGCTCCCGGGGGATACCCAGGGCTGCATTCTTTTCCAGCGCATACTCCGTCAGGTTGGCGATGATTGCCAGCGGCAGCAAGCCTGCCTCCATATCCGTAATGACCAGCTCGCCGGTTTTGACCTTTTCGGCAATGCGCTTTCCCTCCTCCAGCGTTTTCGGATCAGAAAGCAGCCAATCCCGGTCTTCCTGCTTAGCCAGCACCTCATTCACAAAAATTTCTATACTGTTCATTTCTTATTGGGCTGCGAAAGCACGTGGTGGATGGAACGGCCTTCGATCATACGCAGGAAATTCTTGCAGCAGATCTTCTCAAGCTATTCCTGGATAACGCCACAGCTTCGTCAGCAAATCCTTTCTGTAAATCCCCGGTGTTCCGGGAGTCAAATTCTTAAGCCTTAAATGAATTGCCGGAAATATCCAACCGGAGATCGCAGGCGGCTTTGGACGCTTCCTTGTGGGTAACGAGAATGACGGTATAGCCCGTCATCTCCTTGATGTTGTGAAGTACCTTCCGCTCGGTTTCTTCGTCCAGCGAGCTGGTGGCTTCGTCAAACAGCAAAATAGGCCGTTCAAACAAGATCGCACGGGCGATGGCAAGGCGCTGGATCTGGCCTTCGGAGAAACCGCGTCCTCCCTCACCCAGCACAGCATCCAGGCCCTCGGGGCGCTGGGCAATGATCTCATCCGCAGCCGCCACACGCAGGGCGCTCCACAGCTTCTCATCATCGTGCATCAAGGCTTCGTCAGAAAACGACAGCATCTCTCTGACCGTACCTGAGAACAGCAGATTTCCCTGAGGGACATAAGCAAACAAGCTCCGGTAGCCCGTATCAAGAGCAATGCGCTCACCGGATACAGTTTCCAAATAAGCTTCGCCCTGATTTATCTTGTAAAGGCCCAGAAGAAGCTTCAGCAGCGTGCTTTTGCCGCAGCCGGACTCACCCGTAATGGCAAGGGAATCACCCTTCTTCAGCGTAAAGCAGACCCGATCCAGCACTCTGATCTTCTCATTATCCTTGTAGGCAAAGCTTACATCATCCAGCCGCAGCGCAGCGAAATCATTTTCATAGAATTTTTGAATTTCTTCCGCCGGCTTCGGGGCCCGCTCGGCATCCATCGCGTAGGATTCCGGCTCCATCAGGCGCTCCGCGCTGGCGATCATACTGTAATACTGGGGGATGTATCTGGAGATGCCCGCCAGCGGCGACTCCAGCTGGCTGACCAGGTGCAGAATTGCCGACATTGAGCCGTAGGTGATCCGCCCATTGAGGATCATCCAGCCGCACAGCGCCACGCCCAGATACTGCGCGCCCTGCAACGCGGTGCTGATCACAACATTACAGAAATTCACGAAGCGCATCCGCTTCATTCTGACCTTGATATGCTCATTCATCAGCGCATCAGCCGTTTTCTGCATACTGTCTTCCCGGTTGAAGCTATGGATCACCGGCAGACCCAGCAGACTTTCCTGAATGAAGCTTCGCACCTTGCCGTTGGCATCCTGGAGCTTGCTGTGATAAGTCTTTAATTTCTTGCGGAATATTAACGACACTGCGGCGATCGCAAGACCGCCGGCAACCAAAACAGTCATCAGCCCCGGCACCATCAGCGCCAACGCCGCGGCAGCTGACAAGATCCGGATCAATGCACCACTGACATCCGGCACGATCTGCGCTGCACCGGTAACGACCACGTTCACATCGCTGGTGATCCGGTTCATCCATTCGCCGGTATGGATCTCCCGCACATCGGCATAGTCCCGCGACAACAGCTGAGCAAAAAGCCGCTGTCTGAATTGCTTTTGAAACTCCGCCTTTACCTTTTCAGACATATATCTGACCACCGCCTGCAGGATGATCGTCAGCACGATCAGCCCTGCAAAATAGACCAGGCTGACCCAAAGACGCTGTTCCCCTTGCCCGGTGGCACTGTCCACCACCTGCTGCAGCAGCAGCGCGTACAGCACACCGGTCAGGGAGTGCAGGATCTTTACTGCAACCAGCAAGAACATTTTATTTTTTGCCTTGCCGGATACATCCCATATCCAACGAAGGGTTTTTCCGTTTGGATTCATACCCACACTCATCCGTTCTTGTTTTTCTTACTCGGCGCCAGTGCTGTTAGCTCGGTTTTCAGCTTGCGCCGTTTATTTGATACAAACAAAGCGCTTACCAATCTCACAGCCCAAAATACCGGCAGCAGGAACGGCAGCTTCCATAAGCAGGGGTATTCCATACACATCTGGTGATACGGAATAAAAACTCTGCTCCCCAAATACCTGATCCGGCCCTGCTTTCTTACAGCATAGCGGGTACGATCAGCATCTGCTTCATATGTATCGCGGCCTGCGTTACCGGAGTCCTTTTTGATAAGCTTTCGGGAGGAGAAGTCTTCCCAGCGATCGCGCACATAGGTAAGATAATCTTCATCCTGGCAGGAAACATACTTGCCATCCTTGTAAAAACCGGATGCCACAGCAATAATGCTTTCCTCCGGCACTTTTTCCACCGCGGTGCTGTTGTCGCCGCAAATCAGATAGTAACTCTTCTTTACCGCGATGATACGGTGCAAAACCAGCTGACCGTTTTTGCGCTGAAACAGCACCAAATCGTATTTTTCCAGACGGCCGCTGACCGCAACGAGCTCTACCGCGTCCTTGCCCTCGTTAAGCATCGGCAGCATACTGATACCCCTGATGGGTTGGATGATCTTCTTGTATTTTGCCAGAGCCTGCCGGATATTCAGCGTCTCGCTCATTCCTTAATCAGCCCCACACTCTGAAACTTCCCGATGATAATTTCCACGGCTTCCACTGCAGTTGCTTCGTCGATCTCATACTCCCGGCGCACCGTCGCCACCAAGTCTTCCTTAGTGATCTCCTGGAGCATATTCTCTGCAATAAATGTACCCGTGGAATTGAGCTTGATCATTCCTCTGAATGCCTCTGCCGCTTCGCCAACGGTTACCACGACGGTCTCGTCTGCCACTTTGGAAAAAATCACACCATCTTTCAGTTTCATATCTTATTCTCCTCTCATTGCGGCATAAGAAACCTCTGCCGCTTCTGTAGACATATTACACTTTAATTGCCAGAAGGGCACGCGCTGAGAAATCTCCAACAAAAGCTGCATCGTTTTTCTCATTCCCTCTTCCGTGGTGGGTCGGTAGGTCTGCGCGAACAGCACCGACAGCGCCTCCTCCGGCTTCACCCGGTGGATCACATTTTCTTTCCCCCGGGAGATCTGGCAGATGCCGGCAATGGGTGCGCTGGTATTGGCGCTCCAATGCTCTTTTCCGTCCCATGGTGTTCCCCAGGCGCGGATCTCATCCGGTGTTACGGATATCAGCGGCTTATCGCCGTTGATGATCCCCACGGCTTTGCCAAATCTCTTTCTCCAGAGCCGGATATGGGTACTCTTGCCCGTGCCGGACGGCGCAGTAAACAAGTAAGCTTTCCCATCCACCCGGATAGCCGCGCTGTGGATCAGCAGGATGTTCCGCTGCACCAGTTTTTCGCAAAGCTTCCGGTAGATCACAAGGCTTTCTATGTACTCATCGGTGACAGAGGGAGCAGTCTCTCTCCCCTGCTCCAGATCAATGTCGGCTTGCGTAACCGTTATGGAAAACTCCGGCGTTTCGCCGCCTGCATAGTCCTTTGCAAGTTCAGAAAAATAAGGGTATATATGGGTAATTTCCACGCAAATGCCAGCAAATTGATAATTGTTGGTCATATTCCCTCACCCTTCCTTTTTCGCAAATTTTCGTGTATTTTCCCAGCTCATCGACCGCAGGACATAGTTCTAATAATACATATACAAGTATATCCGCAAAGGGCATTTTCGTCAAGAGCATAATTGGCAAAGCTGCCGTATTGTGAAAGCTTCCACCGCAAGAATAATCTACCGATGTTTCAGGTAAAATAATGTAGATTTTCTAAATTGGAGTTTTTACTATGTGTACTGCTATCACCTATAAAACCAAGGATTTTTACTTTGGCAGAACCCTGGATTACGAGTTTTCCTACGGCGAGCAGATCACCGTTACGCCCCGCAATTTTCCCCTGGCCTTCCGCGGCAAGGGGATGCTGACGCACCACCATGCCATCATCGGTATGGCCCACGTGGCTCAGAATTACCCCCTGTACTACGATGCTGTAAACGAAAAAGGACTTTCAATAGCAGGGCTCAATTTCGTCGGCAATGCCGAATACCGCCACCGCACCGATGGCAAGGACAACATCGCCGCGTTTGAGTTTATCCCCTGGATCCTGGCGCAATGCGCCACCGTGGCAGAGGCCAAGCAGCTGCTGCAGCAGATCAATCTGACCGGCTACGCCTTCAGCGATCAGCTCCCCCCTGCCCAGCTGCACTGGATGATCGCCGATCGGGATGAAGCCATCACCGTGGAATCCACCGCAGACGGACTGCACATCCACCCCAATCCCGTCGGTGTGCTAACCAACAATCCACCCTTTGAGCAGCAGCTGCTTCAGCTGCGCAATTATATGCAGCTGTCCGCAAGTGAGCCGGAAAACAGATTCTGCAAGCAGCTGGATCTGCAGCCCTACAGCCGGGGTATGGGCGCGATGGGCCTTCCCGGAGATCTAAGCTCCCAGTCCCGCTTTATAAGAGCCGCATTTACCAAGCTCAATTCTGTCTGCGACGGCTCAGAATTGGGAAGCGTCAGCCAGTTCTTCCACATTCTGGACGCTGCCGCCCAGACCCGGGGCTGCTGCCGCCTGGATGACGGCAAATACGAGATCACCATCTACTCTTCCTGCTGCAATGCAGACAAGGGCATCTATTACTACACCACCTATGACAACCGGCAAATAAGCGCCGTGGATATGCACCAGGAAAATCTAAACCGCGCCAATCTGATCCTTTTTCCCCTAATCACGGAGCAAAAGATATTCGTTCAAAATATGCCGCACCTTGACTTTACACCTGACAAATAATATAATTGTTTTAGCGCAAACAAACACTTTACGCACAAGGAGCAGCATTGCCTATGACAACTTATATTTTCAAGGTAATTTCCCTGCTGGGTGGACTTGCACTGTTTTTGTTCGGTATGGACATTATGGGTCGCTCCCTGGAGCGGCAGGCCGGCAGCAGACTGCAAACGATCCTGGCCAAAATGAGTTCCAGCGTACCCAAGGGCTTCCTGCTGGGCCTGGGCGCCACGGCGATCATCCAGTCGTCGTCAGCGACTACGGTGATGGTGGTCGGCTTCGTCAACTCCGGTATTATGACCCTGAAACAGGCCGTAAGTGTCATTATGGGCTCCAACGTCGGTACGACTGTTACCGCGTGGATACTGTCTCTAAGCGGACTGGAAGGCGACAGCTTTCTCATCCAGATCTTCAAGCCCTCCACGTTAGCTCCTGCCATCGGCGTCATCGGCATCGTTCTGTTTATGTTCACGAAAAACGAAAATAAGCGCAACATCGGTATGATTATGCTGGGCTTTATGGCGCTGATGACCGGCATGGATATTATGGGCGATTCCATGGCATTCCTGGAAGAAGAGCAATGGTTTGCCCAGCTGATGATCTCCTTCTCCAACCCCATTCTGGGTATTATCTTCGGTGCTGCGCTGACAGCGCTCATCCAGTCCTCCTCCGCATCTGTGGGTATCCTGCAGGGCTTGTGTGTAACCGGTGCAGTTTCCTTCGGTGCTGCGATCCCCATCATTCTGGGTCAGAACATCGGCACCTGTGTTACCGCGCTGATGGGCGCTATCGGTGCAAACCGTAATGCCCGCCGCACCGCTGTTGTGCACCTGCTGTTCAACATTCTTGGTGTGGTGATCTTCTCTGCCGTATTTTACGGAATCGGTCTGGTTGCCCCCTGGAGCTTTTTGAATGACCCGGTTGCCCCCTGGGATATCTCCATCGTTCACACCGGCTTCAACCTGCTGGCTACCGCAGTGCTGCTGCCGCTCAATAATTTTCTTGTCAGGCTGGCTTGTTTGATCGTTCCCGACAAGCAGGAGGCCGAAAAGAACGAGCTGCTGGACGAGCGTCTGATGGTTACCCCCTCTGTGGCCATCCAGCGCGCTTACGAGGTCGCCGGCGAGATGGTACAAACCTGCCAGGAGGCCTTCAAGCAGGCCACGACCTTGCTGTTTAACTTTGATCCCAAGGTTTATGACAATGTTATCGCTCTGGAAGACGAGACCGACCGCTACGAAGACGCCCTGGGCACGTATCTGGTCAAGTTTGCCGGCAAGCGACTGTCCGTTGCGGATAACCGCACGATGAACACCCTGCTCTATTCCATCAGCGACATGGAGCGAATTGCCGACCACGCCGTAGCCATCGCCAAGGCCGGCAAGGAAATGGCGGATAAGAATATCACCTTCTCCCAGCAGGCGCTGCAGGAGCTGCAGGTGCTGCAGGAAGCCGTCAATGCTGTTGTCCGGCGTACGGCAAGAGCCTTTGTTTACAGAGATATGAACAAGGCAATGGCCGTCGAGCCTCAGGAGCAGGTCGTAGATTCCCTGGTGCGGGAGATCAAATCCCGGCACATCCGCCGTCTGTGGGACGGTCTTTGCACCGTAGAGAGCGGTTTCATCCTGGAGGATATGCTGACCGCCTTTGAGCGTACCGCTGACCACTGCTCCAACGTAGCAGTTGAGATGCTGCAGGTGGCTGAGGGCAAGCTGGAGGCCCACGAATACCTCAACGCCCTGAAGGCCGGCGAGCTGCAGGAAAGCGCCAAGTATTCCGAGCGCTTCGCAAAGTACAAGGCAAAATACGCCTTCCCCGAAGATCAGGACTGATAACAAAAGCAAACGGGACTGTTGCAACGCAACAGTCCCGTATTTTTTCATTTTCCCAGTTTTGCTGCCATGCGGTAATAGGCAATGCTCAGCAAGATCGCTGCGCCGACCCAGGCGCCGACCTCTCCTATGAAGATACCTTCTTGCCACAACGTCAGCCCCACGACCACAGATCCGCCGACCCGGATCACAAACTCCGCAACGCCGCTCCACAGCGGGATCGTGGCGTTTCCCATACCCTGCAGCGCTGCCCGGTAAACGTGCAGCAGGTACAAGACCGGCAGCATCAGGCTCATCGCGCACAAATACCGATATGCCACATCGCCGGCTGCCGCAGCCATTTGGGGCATTTCCGTATCAATGAACAGCATCGTAATGCTTCGGCCAAAGGCGATCATCACCCCGCCGATCAACACAGCGGTTACTATACTCAGCAGTATGCCCCAATTCACGCCTTTGCGGATACGCTCCCAAAGTGCAGCGCCGAAATTCTGGCCGGCGTAGGTGGTGATCGCATAGCCGTAGGAAACCGCCGCGATCTCCAGAATGCCGTAAAGCTTATTGGTGGCGGTATAACCAGCAATAAAGCTGGTCTCAAAACGATTTATCACCGCCTGGACGGCCATACCGCCTACAGCAATGATAATAAACTGCGCCGCTAAAGGCGCACCCAGCCCCATCAGCGTCTTCACAAGAGCAGGATCTCCTGCCGTATGGCGTTTGCCAAATCGCAGCTGCGGCGAACGCAGCATCTTGACCATACAAATCACGCCCGCCAGACACTGCGCAATCACAGTGGCGATAGCCGCGCCGGCGATGCCCATATCCAGCGTAAATACCGCAACGCAGTCCAGTATGATATTGGCAAGCGACGCCACGATCATTGCAATCAGCGGCGTTTTGCTGTCGCCGACTGACCGCAGGACGCTGGCACAGTAATTGTAGAACATCATTGCCGGGATGCCTGCCAGGACGATACGGGAGTATGTAGCGGCATATCCCATCAGATTATCCGGCACTTGAAGCAGCTGCAAAAACAGCGGCAGGCCCAGCTGCGCCACCGCCAGGGAAACCACGGTAATATACACCGAAAGGATCGCAGAAAGACCGATGGTGTGCTTCAGGCCCTCCGTGTCCCCTTCTCCGTATTTCTGGGACATCCGGACGGAAAAGCCCTGGGTAAAGCCCTGGGCAATGGCAAGAAACATCCAGTTCAGCCAATCCACCGTACCCAGTGCTGCCAGCGCCTCTATGCTGACGCCCTTGCCGACGATGGCGGTATCCACCACCGTGTACAGCTGCTGAAAAACATTTCCAAACATCAGCGGTATAGAAAACCGTAACAGCAAGCTGCCCGGATGGCCCTGGGTCATATTAAGCTGACGATTCATAAACTCTCTCTCCGTAGTGTTGATTGACGGCACAGCGTAACCGCCCTGTCATTTACAGAGCCGTCGATGTAGACGGCAGACTCTGAAATCTTGCTAAATCCACACTTTTCGTGGATCGCAAGGGACGCTGCATTGTTTTTGCTCACGTGGGAATAGATCTTCTCAGGAAATTCCGCCAAAACTGCACGAATCAGCCTTTGCGCATAACCCTTGCGCCGATGCTTTGGTGCCGTCTCCAGCGCTTCCAGCAGGAGACCGTCCTTATAGGGCTCCAAGCGCAGCGCGCTGATATACTCGCCGCCCTCCACCCAGACCGCGTACACCGCACCGGGTACTGGGAAAAAGCAATCGCGCAGGTACTGATAAAAGTCCTGCCCTGCCTGCAAAAGACCAGTTTCCGCCGCCTTTTCCAGATTGCCTTCCATATACACTTCCATCAGATCGCCAAAACGCAGCTGCTGCAGCGACTTTGCAAGGTAGAGCATTCTGTCCCTCCGCTACATTTTTTAGTAGTATACCATAGCTGCTCCCGGTTTGCAAATATTTCACCAAAAACAAAATGATGCAGCCAATCCTTCATTTTGCAAAACCGCTATAAAAATACTGCAAAAAGTTGGGTTTTCGGTGTATACAAATTATGAATGCGGTTTGCATAACGCCATAATACCAGCTCTATGCGAAAAGTTATTCACACTTTCCACAGGTTTTTCCACAGCCCCTTGGGAATGAATTTCCTGTCGAAATTAGTAAAACAGCATCGAATCGCGGAAGATCAAAACATTTTATGAACAAACCGCGGACAAAAAATGTCAGCGCTGGAATGATTATACATTTTTTGAATGCATACTGCAAAATAAAGATGAAAAATGCAGGAGATCATCAGATCTCCTGCATTCTCTTAAATTTCCTCACCAAGGACAGATTTTGTGGCGTAGGCATTCAGGTGCATATCCGCCACATTTCCGGCCTTAAACTCGTAATAGCCTTGCGCGCCGATCATTGCCGCATTGTCGCCGCACAGAGAAAGCGGTGGCAAATATACCTGCACGTCCAGCTTCTCCACCGCCTCCATAAGATCCTTGCGGATGCGGGAATTGGCCGCCACGCCGCCGGCAATGGCGATCTTTTTGCGGCCGGTCTGTCGGATAGCCTGCACCACTCTGGGCACTAAGGTGTCCGACACAGCGGCGCTAAAGGATGCGCAGAGGCTGGGAACATCCAGCTCCTCCCCCACCTGCTCGGCGTGATGGATCAGATTCAGTGCCGCCGTTTTCAGGCCCGAGAAGCTCATATCATAGGGGTTCGCGCCGGGCTTGGACCGGGGCAAATTGTACTTGGTATCGTCGCCCTCCCGGGCAGCTTTGTCCAGCGCCGCACCGCCGGGGTAAGGCATTCCCAGCACCCGTGCCACCTTATCAAAGCACTCGCCTGCCGCATCATCTAACGATGTGCCCAGGATCTGCATTTTGGTATAGTCCTGCACATCCACGATCATCGTATGGCCGCCGGACACCACAAGGCACAAAAACGGCGGCTCAAGATCAGGATAGGCAATATAGTTCGCAGCAATATGGCCGCGGATATGATGCACAGGGATCAAGGGCTTTCCCATCGTCAAAGCGGTAGCCTTGGCAAAATTCACACCCACCAGCACCGCACCGATGAGACCCGGCGCATAGGTAACCGCCACAGCATCAATATCAGAGCGAGTCAGCCCGGTCTTCTCCAGCGCCTGCTCTGCCAGGCCGTAGATAGCCTCGATATGCTTTCTGGAGGCGATCTCCGGCACAACGCCGCCGTAAATCCGGTGCAGCTCCACCTGGGAGGCGATGCAGTCCGTCAGTACCTGCCGGCCGTCGCGGACGATGGCCACCGCAGTTTCGTCGCAGGAGGATTCCACTGCCAGTATATTCATAGCTGCCACTCCTTTCGCAGGATCAAAGCATCCTCTCTGGGGCTGCGGTAGTAATTGGGACGTCTGCCGATCGGGGCAAATCCCAGCTTTTCATACAGCCGGATCGCGGCGGCATTGGAGGCGCGCACCTCCAGCGTCAGGCAGTGATTGCCATTGGCTTTCAACTGCTTCACCAGCGCGTCAATGAGAGCCGCTGCAACGCCCTGACGGCGGTAATCAGGCGCTACTGCGATATTCATCATATCCGTCTCGCCCATCACGCTCTGCGAGCCCACATAGCCTGCCACGCGATCCCCATCCAGCGCCACCAGCCACAGCGACAGCGGATTGCCAAGCTCCCCCGCGAGACTGTTTTCGCTCCAGGGCTCGCTGAAGCAGAGCTTTTCCAGCGCCGCTACCTGGGGCACGTGGATGCTTTGCATCTTCAAAATTTCAATCATTTTGCATCAAACCAACTTTTTCCGATTTTCGCTTCGGCGATCAGCGGTACGTTCAGGCTCGCCACCTGCTGCATCTGTCCACTGACCAGAGCTGCAACATCATTTGCAATTTCTTCCGGGCATTCCACGATCAGTTCATCGTGGACCTGCAGCAGCAGCTTCGCCTCGGGATAATTTTCCCGCAATGCCTTGTCCACCCGGACCATAGCCAGCTTGATCAGATCTGCCGCTGTGCCCTGGATGGGGGTGTTCAGCGCGATGCGCTCCGCACCCTGGCGAATGTTGAAATTGCTGCTCTTCAGCTCCGGGATATAGCGCTTTCTGCCGTAGAGGGTCTGGGTGAAGCCCGCCTCCCGGGCGTCAAGCACCACCTGCTTCATATAATCGCGCACACCCTGATAATTGGCAAGATAGCTGTCGATATAGTCCCTGGCTTCGTACCGGGAAACGCCGATATCTTCCGCCAGAGAGAACTCAGAAATGCCGTAAACGATGCCGAAATTGACGGCTTTTGCGTGCCGCCGCTGCAAAGGTGTTACGTTTTCCGGCTCTACGCCAAATACCTGCGATGCCGTTGCCGTATGGATGTCCATACCGGTGCGGAACGCTTCCAGCATCCGGGTATCTTCCGCAATATGGGCCAGTACCCGCAGCTCGATCTGGCTGTAGTCCGCATCCACCAGAACGCAGCCGGGTCTGGGGACAAACATTTTCCGGATCTCCGCGCCCAGATCGGTACGCACGGGGATATTCTGCAGATTGGGCTCAGTAGAGGACAGCCGTCCCGTAGCGGTAACAAGATTCTGGAACGTGGTGCGGATGCGGCCGTCATCGCAGATCACCTTCATCAGTCCGTCGGCATAGGTGGACTTCAGCTTGGTCAGCATCCGGTAGTCCATAATCGCCGGGATGATGGGGTGCTTATTCTTTAGTTTCTCCAGCACATCCGCGTTGGTGGAATAGCCGGTCTTGGTCTTCTTCACCGGGGGCAGCCCCAGCTTGTCAAACAGCAGCTCACCCAACTGACGGGTGGAGTTGATATTAAAGGGCTCCCCAGAGTAGCCATAGATCAGCGTTTCGCAATCGTCGATCCGCTGAGCCAGCATATCGCCAAACTGCTGCAGCTGCTGCCGGTCAATGGCGATGCCCTGCCGCTCCATCCGGTACAGCACCGGGCAAAGAGGCAGCTCGATCTCATAATAGAGCTTATCCATCCCCTGCTTTTGCAGCTGTGCATCCAGTTCTGCGCGCAGCTGCCAGATCACCTGCGCGCAGGCGGCGGTATCGCCGTCGTCCACCGTAACGCCCAGGAAATTGGTTGCCAGCTTGGACACCGGATAGTCCGACTGGGAAGGATTCAGATCATAGGCCGCCAGCGCCGTATCAAACACGGCTTCGCCGTAGGCAATTCCCAGTTCATCCAGAGTGTGCATTGTGGTTTTGCTGTCGTGGCAGATCATCTTTGCCGGCAGGCTAAGACCCATCTGGGCCTCCAGCGGTGTGCGTACGCAAACGCCCTTGTCGCAGGCGATGCCGATAGCACCGTCAGGTGCAACATACACGGCGCACTCCGTCGTTTCTTCCGGCAGCGCATCCAGCTCCGGCAGCTTTACCCAGGGCATTTCCTTTTTGGGCAGTTCCTGCTCCGCACCCCGCAGGCCGTAACGGTCAATGAGGCGGACAAACTCTAATTTTTGGAACAGCCGGTAAAGCTCCGCCCGGTTATAGGGCTGGATCACCGCGTCCATCGGCGCAAAATCAATAGGTGCTTCCGGACGAATGGTGGCAAGATCATAGGAAAGGTAGGCATTTTCCCTGCCGTTTTCCAGCTTTTCCCGCAGTTTGGGAGCGATTGAGCTATCCGCAATGTTCTCGTATACGCCATCCAGGCTGCCGAATTTCAGCAGCAGCTGTGTGGCCGTTTTGGGACCTACGCCGGCAACGCCGGGAATATTATCGGAAGAATCGCCCATCAGCGCCTTCAGGTCGATCAGCTTCTTCGGCTCAAAGCCGTATTCTTCCCGGAACACTTCCTCGGTATACAGCGTAGCCGTGGTCTGTCCGGCTTTGGAAATAACCAGCTTGATGTGGACATTTTTGTCGATCAGCTGCAGGCTGTCCCGGTCGCCGGTAACCACCACGCACTCCCACTCATTGTTGGAGCAGATCTTGCCCACTGTGCCGATCACGTCGTCGGCCTCCCAGCCCTGGCAGGCGTAAATAGGGATATTCATCGCCTGCAAAACTTCTTTCATTACCGGCATCTGCTGTGCCAGCTCCTCCGGCATTGCGTGGCGGGTGGCCTTGTAGCCGTCGTACTGCAGATGGCGGAAGGTAGGGCCGTGCAGGTCAAAGGCGACGCAGACCGCGTCGGGCTGCTCTTCCTTTTCCATCTTCTCCAGAATGTTCAAAAAGCCGTAGATCGCGTTGGTGTAGAGTCCCTCCCGTGTTGTGAGGGGGCGTACGCCGTAAAACGCGCGATTGATGACGGAATTTCCGTCAAAGATCATCAGCTTCATACTTTTCTCCACTTTGCGCCTTGAGGCGTGTCAATGATCTCGATTCCTCTTGCTTTCAGCTCGTCGCGGATGCGGTCAGCCTCGGCCCAGTTTTTGGCTTTCTTGGCCTCGGTTCTGGCGGCAACCAGTGCGTCGATCTCGGGATCGGCAGATGCGGCGGCTTCCTCTGCTTCTTTCTTGCGCAGATTTTCAGCAGCAGACAGCAGATTCAGGGACAGTACCTGATCGAAATCCGCCAGCGCCGCCAGCTTGGTGGCATCATTGCACTTGGCTTTCAGTACATCATACACCGCAGTAACGGCAAGAGAGGTGTTCAGATCGCCGTTCAGCGCGCCAACAAAGCGCTCCTTCAGGGCATTGAAAGCGTCAGCTTCAACTTCGCCTTCGTCCTTCAAGGAAGCGATCTTGGCGATCAGCTTATCATAGGCAACAACGGCGTTATCAAGATTCTCCCAGCTGAACACCAGATTCCGGCGGTAGTGGCTCTGCAGGCAGAACAGCCGGTACGCCATAGGATCATACCCCTTGCTTTCCAGCAGAGAGACCGTCAAAAATTCGCCCTTGGACTTGGACATTTTGCCGGTGTCGGTATTCAGGTGGTGAACGTGGAACCAATAGTTACACCACTTGTGGCCCAGATAGCTCTCAGACTGGGCGATCTCATTGGTATGGTGCGGGAAAGCATTGTCGATGCCGCCGGCGTGGATATCCAGGTCCTCACCCAGATGCTTCATCGAAATGCAGGAGCATTCAATATGCCAGCCGGGATAGCCCACGCCCCAGGGAGAATCCCACTTCAGCGCCTGATCTTCGAACTTGCTCTTGGTAAACCACAGCACGAAGTCATTTCTGTTCTTCTTATTGGTGTCCTCTTCCACGCCCTCACGAACGCCAACGGCCAGATCTTCCTCATTATGGTCGTTGAAAACATAGTATTTTTCCAGCGAAGAGGTATCGAAATACACGTTTCCGCCGGCAAGGTATGCTTTCCCGTCGTTCAAGAGCTTCTGCACCATCTCAATATACTCGTCGATGCAGTTGGTAGCCGGCTCAACAACATCCGGCTTCTTGATATTCAGCTTCTCGCAGTCAGCAAAGAAAGCGTCGGTATAATACTGGGCGATCTCCATCACGGTCTTATTCTCCCGCTTTGCGCCCTTGAGCATCTTATCCTCGCCGGTGTCGGCATCAGAAGCCAGATGGCCTACGTCGGTAATATTCATAACCCGCTTGACGCCGTAACCCACATAACGCAGAGCTTTTTCCAGCACATCCTCCATAATATAGGTGCGCAGGTTGCCAATATGGGCATAGTGGTACACCGTCGGTCCGCAGGTGTACATCTTCACTAAGTCAGGGTTATTGGGGACAAACAGTTCCTTTTTATGGGTTGCAGAATTATAAAGATACATAGTAACTCCTCCAAAACTAAAAGACCGCCTCTTGCACATAAGTACAAGAGGCGGGTAAAAATACTCGCGGTTCCACTCTCATTTATCACTTTGGAATACATAAGCTCGCTCCCGGATACACTTTCACAGTGCGCCCCTGCCGACGCTTACACCCAATGGCATCGGCTCTCTGAAGGTTTGACAGCTGTTACTCTTTCCGCTCAACGCGATATTCAGTTATGGTTATTTTACCATTCAAAGCCTATGTTTGTCAAGGTTTGTTATATGCCCACAAATTCTTTCGCGTTTTCCAGATTTCTGCTGCGAATAATGTAAAATGTGTGCAGATACTTCAGCAAATTGGTCTTATGTGCGACCCGGATACGGTAGGTTTTTTCATTGCTGTATACATCCATAATGCGGTTGCCGATCAGGGTAATGCCGTCAATTGCATTAATGCCCATACCGAACGCTCTATCTCCCAAATCGAGATACAAACTTCCGCCATACAGTTGCATCACGCCGCAGCCGATCAGTTCCTTCTTTTTACCAAGCTCCGGTTTGTAGACCTCAACTTTGTCCTCGTAGATCAGCTCGTCATCGGCAAATTCCGTTTCCTGCAGAGCTTTCAGCTGGTAATCGTACCATTCGTGGACGTACCGGAACGGGAATTTGCCATCCGCAGAAGACAGGGTCTGATCCTCATTATAGGTCAGCTCCATACCGCAGGACGAACAATATACTTTATGCTTTTTTGTGTAGATAGTGTGCTTTGCTCCACACGTCGGGCAGAGGAACGCCACACTTTCCAGACATTCTGCCCGGCGGCGGCTGCGATAACGGGCGTTACCTGCGAATTCATCCACAGTAATATCGGAGATAATCGCGCTGTACAGCTCGTCGTTGGTCATTGCCTGCATTTCCTCGCAGGAGTAGATTTTCTTCACGAAAGCCTGCATTTTGCCTGTGCGGACAGAGCTGCACCATCTGGGATCTGCGCCGTAGCCGCCTACAATATTACATACCACCAGCGGCTTTTTCAACCGCTTGATCAGCTTGACAATAGCGGGGTCCACATAACCCAGCTTGCCGCTGAACGTCCGGTTTCCCTCTGGGAAAATGCAGATGCTGCCGTTTTCCCGGGCGATCTGCATACAAGCCTTGATGGCGGCGATATCGCTCTTGTTGATCTTTTCCTTGGGAATGGGATTGACCAAAAACTTCAGCAGTTTACCGATCCAGCGGTTCTGGAAAACGTGCTTTGATGTCATATAGTACAGCGGCTTATCGAACAGCATACCGATCAGCACCGGGTCTAAGGTGGTAACGTGATTGGCGATGACAACAGCACCCTCATCCGGAAGCTTCACCTTTTTTACCCTGCAGTGAAACAGGAGGAAATAGTATATGGAAAAAACAAATCTCAGAATTGCGACCACAACTTTATGACGCTTTTTGCACCACATAAACTGCCTCCTGATTTCTGGTATCGTTGCGTGATTCATTTTATTGGGAAAGCCAAGCTTTGATTCTCACTTTTCCCGGCTGAAGGGTGCCATATTTTTATGGAACACTTTCATCTCGCCGCCCAGGACCTTCCGAACAAAATCCAGCTCATCCACAACGGGGGTCTCGGACTGCATACCGGCAAATTCCACCTGCTCCACCTCGCCATGGTTATCAGAGCCGGCAAAGGTCAGCAGGCCGTAGTTTGCGGCATACTGCTTGGCCATCTCGTTTTCAAAGGCGGTGCGGTTGGCGTTAATGATCTCTACGCCGTGAACTCTGCGGGGATACAGACGAATGTGGTCGATATAGCCGGCTTCCCGGAAGGGGTGAGCCTGAATGACCAAGGCACCTGCCTCCATCATCATTGCCAGCAGTTCCCGCTTGTTCATCTCGAAGATCTCCGGGTGGGCCAGATACCAGGCCTTATCCAGGCCGTAGATCAGAAAATCCGTACCCCAGTTGGATATTTCTACACCGGTAAATACCTTCAGCCCGATCTCCTTGCCGATGCGGATCGCTTCTTCGGCATCTGAGAAATAAAAGTTGATCTTATCCTCGTAGCAAGCATCCTTCGGAAAAGCGATATTGCCGTCAATAAAGTGATTGGTAACGAAAATTCCGGCATAACCGGCATTTTTGTAATATTCCACAGCCTCCCGCACGCTCCAAAGCGCACATCTGCTGACGGGGCTGGTGTGTAAATGGGTCTCGTATAAATACATTCTCTCTTTCCTCCCGGCATTTTTCTAAATCATAGCAAAAAAATGGCTTTTTGTAAATAGGAAATTCCCTCTGGAAAATCGCATACCGGGGCGGTTTTTCGCATAGTCTTTTCACGGTAGCACACAGCATCGGAGGGGAGATTATGTCAGATACCATCGAAGAAAGAGCCTGCGCATTGGCTGTGTACATGATCGAAACGGGCGCCACAGTCCGGGCTGCTGCCCAGCACTTTGGCATCTCCAAATCTACCGTTCACAAAGACCTGTCCCAGCGCCTGCCCCGCTGCAACAAGCACCTGTACTCGCAGGTACGGCAGGTCCTGGATGTCAACAAACAGCAGCGGCATATCCGGGGCGGAATGGCTACCCGGCGAAAATACAGAGGGGATACATAAATTTCAGGCCCGGCAAACACGCCGGGCTTTCCTACGCTTTACAAAAGGCGAAATAAATGTTATACTGTCGAGTAAGATCAAATTTACGGAGGGGATAGCATTGGGAGAAGATAATATCAGCCTGGATGAGCTGATCGCGGATGCCAAGGACTGCCTGCGCAGGACAGAGCATTCGTCCTTCGACAGCGACCCGATCCCGACAAGAAGACGGAAACAGAAAAATAGCGGAATGCAAAAAGCATTGACCGTATTGGCAACGGTGTTTATCCTCCTGCTGGAGACCGTTCTGCTGCTGACCGGCGCGCTGTACGGCGTAATGTATGTGCTGGCCAAGGGTCCCTCCCCTACCGCGCGGGATCTGTTTATCCGTTCGGTGCGGGAAACCAGTGCAGTGGGTTTCCTTGCCAACATTTACTATACCGAGGCGGAGATCCAGCAGCTCATCGGCAGCAGCGACATCGTGCCCGACTACGATGAGACGGACAGTTCTCTGATCCAGATCCCGCAGCCCAAGCCTGACGACGATCAGCCCGACACACCGGAAACGGACGCCTGGGGCTTAACGGACGAGGATGGCGACGGCATCATCGTGGAAGAAGTCCGGGGCGAAGGCTATTACGGCTATATGATGGTGGTCCTTGACCCCAGCAGAGTGATTATGGGCAGCGTGCCGGAGTCCTACGGCAGCCGGGGCTACACCGTGGAGCAGATGGTTGAAAAGTTTGACGCCGTAGCCGGTATCAACGGCGGCGGCTTCCACGACCCCGACGGCAAGGGCAACGGCAGCAT
Source organism: Oscillospiraceae bacterium (assembly GCA_017466215.1). Classification (GTDB taxonomy): domain Bacteria; phylum Bacillota; class Clostridia; order Oscillospirales; family Oscillospiraceae; genus Faecousia. The sequence goes on from JAFTUO010000051.1 coordinate 27,614, forward strand.
CCCGGACACGATGGTGGTCTACGACGGCCAGATCTACTATCCGGAAAACGGCACCCGCTTCGGCTTTGCCGGTTTTGACAGCAACCACATTCTCCACGTAGGCAACTTCACCCAGGACCAGATCCGGGAGCGGGATATTCAATACGGCGTTTGCTTCGGCCCGGTACTGGTGGTCAACGGCGAAGCCGTGGATGCTTCCATTCTGGACAGCGGCGTCAACCCCCGGACGGCCATCGGCCAGCGCTCTGACGGCGCGGTGCTGATGCTGGTCATCAACGGGCGGCAGATTGGCAGCCTTGGCGCCACCTTCGGCGACCTGGCAGAGATCTTCCTGTCCTACGGCGCGGTGAATGCCTGCAACCTGGACGGCGGCTCGTCGAGTATGATGTGGTACGACGGCGAATATATCAATAACAGCGCATCGGTGATCGGCATCCGCCCGATCCCCACCTCATTTTTGGTACTTAAGGAGGGTGAAAACCCGTGAGATACAGCAGAAAAAAGTCCTATAGCAACAAGCTTTTGACCACCATCGGCATCTATGCCGCCATTTTCCTGGTCCTGGCTATCATCGGACTTATCGTTTTCTGGAACTATATGGACGCCTATGAGGAATCCCAGCCCCAGAACGTCATTGACTCCTACATTTTCAACTTAGACGAGGAGCATATCCAAAACCATTCCTACGACCTCATCGAATCCATTAACCCCGAGGTGCAGAGCGAACAGGATTGCCTGGACATCATCGCCGATGCCATCAGCGGCGGCGTGAGCTACGCCCGCAAGCTTTCCGAATGCACCGACGACAAGATGGTGTATATGCTGATGAGCGACGGAAAAACCATCGGCAAGGTGGTGCTGTCCGCCCAGGGCAAGGGATCTTTCGGCTTCTCCAGCTGGAAGGTATCTGAAGAATCCTTTGATTTCTCCTTCCTGCTGAAGCAGAGCGTTACTCTGGACGTCCCCCAGCATTACAAGGTGTATGCAAACGGCAATCTCCTGAGCTCCCACTGCATCATCAATCAGGATACGCCCATTGAGGTACTGAAGGATTTCTACGCAGACTACAACACCCTGCCCTATATGACAACCTACGAGGTCGGTCCTTACCTGGGTGAGGTGGAGATCACCATCACCGACGCAGAGGACAATGTGGTAACCCCGGAGCAGGCCGCAGACGAGGCCTTTATTCTGGACAACTGCTCCAGCGCCGAGAAGGATACCCTTGACAATCTGGTTATGGACTACATCGGCAGCTATGTCCGCTTCTCCACCAACGCAGACGGCGCTCTGGATCGGAACTACCAGGATATCCTTTCCTACATCGTTCCCGACAGCGCTCTGGCTGAGCGGATGGCGGATGCACTGAACGGACTGAAATGGGTCAACAATCAGGAGGCGGAGATCCTCTCCACAACCACCCACTATCGCACCCGTTTGGCCGGCGGTATCTATCTGTACGACATCACCTACGAAGTTGAGGTCAACCACCAGGGCAACACCGCCACCACCACAGAAAATGTGCGTTTCATCCTGAGCCAGACAGTCGACGGCCTGAAAGTAGAGAGAATGCTGAATTATTGATAAAAAAGCACCCGTTTGGGTGCTTTTTTGTTTACAGATCGTCGGCATCCTGCACCGGCGGCTCAAAGGGGTCTATCGCCACGCCCGTGTAGCTGCCCAGCGGGTCCTTGTTCCCCGGAATGATAAAGCCCTTCGGCCACACGGCAGCGGAATACAGCATCGGGTCCAGCGGTTTCTTTTCCTTTTTCATCTTTCCACCTCCTTGCACTTGGTATTGCATATTTTCCCCCGGTGATGTAAAATACATACGAGGTGGTTCGATGTTTGATATGACCCTGATCTGTATGGGAAAGCTGAAAGAAAAATTTTATCTGTCCGCTGCTCAGGAATATGCCAAGCGGTTGGGTGGCTACTGCGCGTTTCATTTGATCGAGCTAGCGGAATGCCGGCTTCCCGAGAATCCCTCTGCGGCGGAGATCGCCGCCGGTCTTAATAAAGAGGCCGAAGCAATCTTGCAAAAAATCCCCAAAAACGCCTGGTTTTGCATCTTCACGCCGGAGGGCAAGCTGCTGTCCAGCGAGGCGCTGGCTGCAAAAATGGGCGAGATCAAGCTATCCGGCAAATCCGGTGCTTGTTTTTTGATTGGCTCGTCCTTCGGCATCGCTCCGCAAATTAAGGAAAAGGCGGATTTCAAGCTCTCTATGAGCCCTATGACCTTCCCCCACCATCTGGCAAGAATTATGGTGATGGAGCAGCTCTACCGCGCTGAGGCCATCCAGGCCGGCAGCAAATATCATAAATAAAAAGTGCCGTCGTTTGACGGCACTTTTTTAGAATTCACCGGCATCGTACATTACTGCCGACAGCGCGCACAGCGGCGCGGTCTCGCAGCGCAGGATGCGCTTGCCCAGGGTGCAGACCTGCAGCCCGGCTTCCATCGCCTGCTCTACTTCAGACACTTCCAATCCGCCCTCCGGGCCGGTCAGCAGGCTGACGGTTTTATACGGACTGGACTGCAGCGCCATATGCAGGGTGGTTGATTGCTCATTTTCATAGAAAAGCAGGGCCTTGTCTGCCTTTGCAGCCTGTTCCAAAGCAGCCTTATAGCTGGGCAGCACCCGCACCTGAGGGATCGCCCCTCTGCCGGATTGCTCGGCCGCGGAGGCCGCGATCTTCTGCCAGCGCTCCAGCTTTTTCTGCAGGCTCTTTTCATCCGGACGGGACACGCAACGGGCAGACGGAAATGCAACGATCTCACTGGCACCCAGCTCGGTGGCTTTCTGGATCACGTGCTCCAGCTTGTCCGCCTTGGGAAACGCCATATACACGCTCACTTTGACCGCCGCTTCCGTTTCCGCCGGCTGCTCCTTCATCACAACAAGACCGATACTCTCCGGGCTGACATCGCTGACAGTGCAGATAAATTCCCTGCCCTGACCGTCGCATACCAGCACCTGTTCGCCGTTTTTCAGCCGCAAAACCTTGGCGTGCCGGGCGTTTTCCCCGGTCAAAACCATAAAGTCCTGCTTCACATCTTCAGGTGCCACAAAAAACCGTGTCATAGCCATCCCTCCTCTTTTTATCAAGTGTAGCAGATGCCGCCGCCGGTTGCAATAGTTTGGAAAAAGATATTGACAAAAATTTCTGTAATGGTTATAATACATAGGCACTTGCGAGAGTGTTGGAATGGTAGACAAGCACGTTTGAGGTGCGTGTGGTTACGCCGTGTGGGTTCGAGTCCCATCTCTCGCACCAAAAAACCGGATACCCCTTGTGGGGTATCCGGTTTTTTGCTCGAGATGGGACTCGAAAGAGCGGCACCAGTCCGCAGGCTGGTGCAAACAAGTGTCCAGTGGACACTTGTTTAGCTCGTGGGAGAGTCCATAGGTTTGCGAGCGCACCCGGACGGGGGTGGGCGCAAACCTATCTTTTGGACAGATTCTTTTCTTGCAGGTAACAAACAGCGAAATATAATCCTTGCTATTGCGCTCGAGTTGTGATATACTCAGCCCGAGGTGGTAAAATGAGAAGAGAAGAATTAATGAATCATATTTGTGCGCAGTTCAATCAAAACGCAAAACAATTCTGCAAAGATACTGACGGACTTTTCTGTGAGCTTTCTACAGAATACAGAGGAGCCCACGAGCCACAGAATCTGCAATATTGTTTTGCCAAAATATACTATAGCTCCTTTGTTGTTAAGTTTATATATACCGCACACGCAACGATGAATGTTGTTAACAGCATTTTGGGATGTTCTGTCTGCCTTGACAAAAACGACGAAGCTCTTGAGATTCCATTGCCGCTGCTCACCGATTATTGTGATCTCGACTGTACAACACCTATGTTCATTCCTTTTATCACCACCGAACATGGTATGGATCAGGCATTTAGCTGCGTTGGGGGTGTAGTACAGCAGCTGCTTCCCAGGCTTATTGACATCAACAGCAATCTTGAGCAAAGAAATAGGATATTAACTGCATACACCGAGGAGCTAAAATATGTTTTTGACACAGATGTTTCAATAAGCATATCCGGCTTGGATTTTTATAATTACATCACCTTGCGGTTAACTTCTGCTGCGTTCATTAATAGTATCAGGGGCAATTACACCAAGGCAATTGCACAGCTTAGCAAGGTGAAAAGACCCATCGGCTATGAATCCCGGCTGATAAGGCTATGGAGTACTTGCAATCAAGAATCAGCACCGAATCTGTCTGCTATTATGGAAAATCTGCAGATGTATAATGAAAATGGTGTGCAAAAGGCTAATCTTAAGGAATTCTGGACAATGTTTCTTTCCTGGTTAATTATGACACCTGCAGCATCCATTGTTTATTCGGCTTTCTATTTTCTTCTTGTATCAATCGAAGGACGAGATTCTTTCTATCTTCTGGGTACACAATATAATTATCCGTATTGCATCCTGTTCGGATTTCTCACAGCCATTGCCATCAGCTATTTTACAAGGTTAAAATTCTACAAGTGGCTTCATAAAAAGGATTTCGAAAGATACTGCGAAATGGACAGCATCCAAAACGGGGGCAAGTCCGATCGTTTTATGAAACACTTCACAGTATTTTTATGCGTTACCTGCCTGGTCGGTTGTATGTTGCTTTCAAACTGGAATTTGAATTTCTTGTCTGACGGTTTTGTTGACAATTCAAAGTTTTTCTCCCTAAAAGGGGAATACCATTCTTATCGTGATATCGAGAAAGTATATTACAAACCGGATAGAGTGAACGGTTTGGATCAGACCATAGATTTCCCATCGTATGTGCTGGTTCTAAAAAACGGCGATGAGATTGATCTTTATGAACTCGGCGATATTTATGAATATGAAGATGAATTAATTGCGTTTTTTCGCAATAAGGGCATCAAAATCGAGGGTGCAAATCCCCAATAACAATCGCTCAATATCTATTTCATAGTACATACGCAAAAGAGGACGCCTGTTGGCGTCCTCTTTTTTGGTAGAGATGGGACTCGAAAGGCCGTTAAGAAAACGTGCCGGTGGGGAGCGAACCGAGTGCCGCCAGTGGCGGAAGAAACGAGGTGAGCGAGTGGCAGCGGTCGACAGCTGCCAAGGCGCTTTGCTGCCGAAGGCAGATGTCGGGAACCGCAACAGGACACTTGTTTAGCTCGTGGGAGAGTCCTTCCGTTTTCAGATGCATCCCGTAGGGATGTAGATGGGAACGGAAATTCTATCATTCCTCCGTAATCACCAGCAGATCGTTCGGTGTACAATTCAGCAGCAGACACATCGCCTCGATGTTTTCGTACTGGATAGATTTCGTTTCGTTATTTATCATCTTGTTGAAATTCTGGTAGCTCATACCCAACTGCTTGTACAGCCAGTATTTAGTCTTCTCCTGCTTCTCCAAAAGCTCAAGAGCATTAAGTTTGATCATCAAGAAACCTCTTTATTTTAGAGATTGTATTGAGATTGATCGGTATCGGCAAGTAATGCTTCGTAGGGAAGATTCAGAACCCTAGAAAAATATGTCAGCTCAATATCCGTAACAAATCTTTTCCCTGCTTCAATGCGCTGAATAGCATTCTTGTCAATGTCCAATCCCGCAATTTGCAGCAAGTCTGCAAGCTGCCGTTGGGACTTTCCCATCAGTTTACGATGCTTTTCAATTACTGCACCGCAAAGATTATTTTGTCCATTACGTGATTTATTTGTAAACATACACATTCTCCTTAATGACATTCAGTACTTGTCAACAAGAAAAGTATATGTTAAAATAGAGCCAAAGCTGACATTTACTGAATGTCAGCTTCGGAATTATTTGGGGGTTATTATGTGATCATCGACATTACTGGCACAGAACTGATACCGGGAAATTGCGGTTACGATTGCCCCGGAAACGGTCTTACGCCCGGAGTAGAATGCTGTTGCGACGAATGCGACTATATGATGTGTTGTTTAGAAACGCACGATCCAGTGGAGTGCTTGTCTTGCGATAGCAAAGAATGCCCGCGGAGCGGTGTAGGATATTGAAAATAGCATATGCGTTTGGACTCTAACTATTAGAAGTCTTGACAAACAAATTTCCGGGAAGTATAATTTGAATATCCACGGGCTCGTAGCTCAGCTGGGAGAGCGTACGGTTCGCATCCGTAAGGTCGAGGGTTCGATCCCCTTCGAGTCCACCAAATATAAAGTCACCCCTGAGGGGTGGCTTTTTTATATGCCCAAGATTTCCTTACTTGCGGATGGCGTATTCCACCGGCTCGTCTGCAGGCATTTCCAGAAGCTCCGGATGCTCCAAAAGCTCCCGCACAAGGGCAACGGTGCCGGAATAATAATAGCCGTCGGCAATGCGCTCATCCAGGGTAATACCCAGCGGGATCACCTCGTGGAAATCGCCGATGCCGTACTTATCATAGTCCATCTTCATATACTTTTTGCCCACCACCACAAAGCAGGAGTTGGTACCCCAGTTGACCAGATAGTGGTAGCCGCCGGGCAGACCAATAGAGCCCAGATTGGACAGGAAGATCGCCGCGTGATTGGGATCGCTGCCGATCAGCGCCTGCGGTGCCCAGCCGTGCTTATCCAGCCACAGCACAAACTTCACGACAGCCACGATCAGCCACTGGGGCAGCTTGGAAACGATATCCATAGCACCGGTGGAGGTGTCCTTCTCCTCAAAGCTCTTGGTCTGGTGGATCACCTTCATAATCTTTTCGTGGTAAGTGGTCAGTGTTTCCTTGGGATCGTACTCGAAGAATGCCAGCGCCTCCTCAGCGTGGTCGTCAAAGCGCTTCTTTACCGTAAAAGCAACGGTGACATTTTTGCGCTGGTAGAGCTTGTTGTTGCAGACAAAGCGATTCATTTTCGGGCGAAGCACGAATGCCTTGCCGACAGCTGCGCTGATCAGGTGGAAAAAGGTATACTTATCCTCCGTCCGGCCCGCATTCAGCTTCTCAAGATATGCGTTCAGCGGACGGGTATCAATTTCGATACTGATATGCGCCTCATTATCCGCCCGGTTGGGCATCAGCGGCGGCATAATGCGATTCATTGCCGGGATATCCTTGAGCCAAATACCGTCCTTGCGGTCGCCCCACTTTTTCTTCGCCATAAAAATTCCTCATTTCTGTCAGAATATGTCGATTATAACAGATACAGCGCCGAAATGCAACATTTCGGCGCTGTTTTTCAGTTTCCGTTGCCCCGCAGCTCGATGATCTGGTCACGCAGCACGGCAGCATACTCGTACTCCATCATACGGGCAGCCTCCTTCATCTGCTTTTCCAGACGGGCGATCTCCTTTTCCTTCTCGGCACGGGTCATCTTGATGCCGCTTCTTCCCCTCCGCTCGGCGGTGGAGGAGGAAATTTCGATCAGATCCCGGACAGATTTGATAATGGTCTTGGGGACGATGCCGTTGGCCTCGTTGTAGGCATTCTGGATCTCCCGGCGGCGGGCAGTTTCGTCCATCGCCGTGCGCATAGATGCCGTAATTTGGTCTGCATACATAACGACCTTGCCTTCCGCATTTCTGGCTGCACGGCCGATGGTCTGGACCAGGCTGGTCTCGCTGCGCAGGAAGCCCTCCTTGTCCGCATCCAAAATGGCCACCAGGCTCACCTCCGGCAGGTCAAGGCCCTCACGGAGCAGGTTGATACCCACCAGAACGTCAAATTTCGCCATTCTCAAGTCCCGGATGATCTCCATCCGTTCCATTGCACCGATGTCAGAGTGCATATAGCGCACCTTGATGCCGGCTTTTTGCAGATATGCGGTCAGATCCTCCGCCATCTTTTTGGTCAGTGTGGTAACCAGCACCCGCTCATTTTTCGCAGTTCTGGCGTTGATCTCGCCGATCAGATCGTCGATCTGCCCCTCGATGGGCCGCACCTCGACGACGGGATCCAAAAGGCCGGTAGGCCGGATCACCTGCTCCACCGTCTGGCCGGAGCGGGTCTGTTCATATTCAGCAGGGGTTGCAGAAACGTAGATCACCTGATTGATCTTGCTGTCAAACTCCTCAAAATTCAAGGGACGATTATCGTAAGCCGACGGCAGACGGAAGCCGTAATTTACCAGCGCATCTTTTCGGCTGCGGTCGCCGGCGTACATCGCCCGGCATTGCGGCAGCGTTACGTGGCTTTCGTCAATGAACATCAGAAAATCGTCCGGGAAATAGTCCAGCAGCGTGGTGGGCGGTGTGCCGGGGGCTCTTCCCTGAATGACCCGGGAATAGTTTTCAATGCCGTTGCAGAAGCCGATCTCTGTCAGCATCTCCAGATCGTAGGCTGTCCGCTGGGCAATTCTCTGGGCTTCGATCAGCTTATCGTGGGCGCGGAACCACGCCACCTGCTCATCGCATTCGCGCTGGATCTCCAGCATCGCCCGCTGCAGCTTTTCCTTGGATGCCACATAGTGGCTGGCGGGATAGATGGCCACGTGATCCACATACCGCTCCGCCATACCGGTTACGGCATTGATCTCGCTGATGCGATCGATCTCATCGCCGAAAAACTCCACCCGGATGGCCCGTCCGGACCAATAGGCCGGGTAAATCTCCAGCGTATCGCCCCGCAGACGGAACTTATTACGGGAAAAATCCAGATCGTTGCGCTCATAGCGGATCTCTGTCAATTTGCGCAGGATCTCATCCAGCGACCGTTCCTGCCCCACCCGCAGGGAAATGACCATACTCTTATAGTCGATGGGGTCGCCCAGACCGTACAGACAGCTGACCGACGACACCACGATCACATCCCGCCGTTCAAACAGCGCAGAGGTGGCGCTGTGGCGCAGGCGGTCGATCTCCTCATTGACGGAAGCATCCTTTTCGATATAGGTGTCGGTATGGGCGATGTACGCCTCCGGCTGGTAATAGTCGTAGTAGGAGATAAAATATTCCACCGCGTTATTGGGGAAAAATTCCCGGAACTCCGAGCAAAGCTGCGCCGCCAGGGTCTTATTGTGGGCCAGCACCAGAGTGGGTCTATTCAGCTGGGCGATCACATTCGCCATAGTAAAGGTCTTGCCCGAGCCGGTAACGCCCAGCAGGGTCTGCTCCCGCAGACCCCAATTTACACCGTTTACCAGTCCGGCAATGGCCTCCGGCTGGTCGCCGGTGGGTCTATAGTCCGAACATAACTGAAACTTATCCAACTGCTTACTCCTTTTACCTGTTAATAGGCGTCCTTAGGGTCATACCACCCGGAATCCACCATAGACACAGCATCATCATCGGCCACCACAACGTGATCTGCAAGGCTGATCTCCACAGCACCCAGTGCCCGGGCCAGCCGCACCGTTGTGGCTCTGTCCTCCATAGAGGGTACAGCCACCCCGCTGGGGTGATTGTGTGCCAGCACAACGCTGGTTGCTCTCTCACCCAGCGCCATCTCCACGATTCTGCGGATAGGCACACCGGCAGAGTTCACACTGCCCTCGCCTACCATTTTACAGCTAATGACTCTGCATTTGGCATCCAGGCTCAGCAGGTATACCACCTCATTGCGTTTGCCTGTAAAAAACGGGATCAGATAATCGGCGCACTGGCTTATCGAAGTGAGCTTCATTTCCTCGACCCCTTCGATCTGGCAGTAGCGATTGATCTCCCGCACCATATGCAAAAACTGCACAACACCGTCGCCAACGCCTTCCACCTTTTTCAATTCTGCAGGCGTTGCCTCCAACACACCGGTTACCGTTTTGAAGCGCTCCAACAGTCTGTGTGCCAGCGGATTTGTGTCCTGTCTGGGCAGACAGTAGAACAATAACAGCTCCAGCACCTGATGCTTTTCAAAGTGATCCAGACCCTCTTTCTGGAAGCGGGCCTTTAATCTCTGCCGATGTCCGTCGTGCAATGACATATTTTACACCTCTTAGTCGAATTTCCCTTGCTATTTTCATATTTTTTGTTATTATAATTATGATCGAATTATGTCGAAAACTGTAGCGCAAGTTTTTGAAGATTTTGCGCATCATAGCCGTGAGGAGGGATACTATGGAACAAACTGAAGAAATCGTAGTGATGCTGGAGCAAATTACAGATCCTGCCTTTCTGGTCAAGGACGGCATCATTGTGCAGGTAAATCCCTCTGCATCCCGGTTTTTTATCGACACCGGCCGCTGCGTCGAAGAATTGCTGGCCACCGGAGCGCTGGAATATGCCCAGTTCCGGGACGGTTATCTGGCGCTGACGCTGAAGCTTAACGGTCAGGTATACAATGCCTCCGTAACCCGGCTGAACGATCGCGATCTGTTTGTCCTCAACCACGAGGGTGATCAGGCAGAGCTGCAGTCTATGGCGCTGGCAGCCCAGGAGCTGCGCAATCCCCTCTCCACCATTATGTCCGTGGCTGACCGACTGTTCCCGCTGATCGGCGAGCAGAACGATTCCGTCGCGCTGGAGCAGATCGCCAAGATCAACCGTGGCCTTTTCCAGATGCTGCGCATCGTCAGCAATATGTCCGACGCCTACCGCTACACCCAGAATTCCTCCACCCGGTTTGAGACCCGGGATATTTGCGGCATTATTGATGAACTGATCACCGGGATCATCCCGCTGATGGAATACACCGGCATCCAGCTCCGCTATGATAGTCCGCGAGAGCCCATTTTCTGCCTTGTGGACAGCGAAAAGCTGGAACGCGCGGTACACAACATCATATCCAACGCCCTGAAATTCACGCCTGCCGGCGGCACTATCGAAGCCAGGCTGACCCGCCGTAAGAATATGCTGTATCTGACTGTGTGCAACAGCGATGCGGATGTCCCGGGGATCTCCCCCGCCAATTTCTACCGGCAGTACCAGCGCCAGCCCGGTCTGGATGACAGCCGTTTCGGTATTGGCCTGGGTATGGTGCTGATCCACGGTGCGGCAACCGCTCACGGAGGCACTGTCCTGCTGGAGAAATCGCCCTCGGGCGGCACGTGCATCACCATGTCCATCGCCCTGCGGCAAAGCACCGACCCCAATGTCCGCGCATCCATTCTTCATGTGGATTACGCCGGCGAGCGAGATCATCGGCTGCTGGAGCTTTCAGACTTCCTGCCCGCCACGCTGTACGGCATCGAGAAAATTTAATTCTTGCCTGACCCGGTTTCCCGGGTCAGGTTTTTTCATAGATAACGCTTCAGATACCGGCCGGTATGGCTTTCCTGGGAGGCCGCGATCTCCTCCGGCGTGCCGGCGGCCACCACATAGCCGCCACCGTCGCCGCCCTCCGGGCCAAGGTCGATGATGTGATCCGCAGTTTTGATCACATCCAGATTGTGTTCGATCACCAGCACCGTATTGCCGGCATCCACCAATCTTTGCAGCACGTCGATGAGCTTGTGCACATCCGCCGCGTGCAGGCCGGTGGTGGGCTCGTCCAGAATATAGATGGTCCGGCCGGTGGAGGCTCTGGCCAGCTCCGTGGCCAGCTTCACCCGCTGGGCTTCGCCGCCGGAAAGCGTGGTGCTGGACTGGCCCAGCTTCACATAGCCAAGGCCCACTTCCACCAGGGTTTGGGCTTTTCTGCGGATCTTGGGCTGATTCTCAAAGAATTCCACCGCATCTTCCGCGGTCATCTCCAGCACATCGGAGATATTTTTGCCCTTATAGCGCACTTCCAGGGTCTCCCGGTTGTAGCGCGCACCGTGGCAGACCTCACAGGGGACGTATACATCCGCCAGGAAATGCATTTCGATCTTCACCAGGCCGTCGCCGCTGCAGGCTTCGCAGCGGCCACCCTTGACATTGAAAGAAAACCGTCCCGGGCCGTAGCCCCGAATCTTTGCATCGTTGGTTGCGGCGAACAGATCCCGGATGTCATTAAACAGCCCAGTATAGGTAGCGGGATTTGAACGGGGCGTTCTGCCGATGGGGCTCTGGTCAATGTCGATGACCTTATCCAGATGCTGCAGACCCTCCACACAGCGGCAAGCGCCGGGGCGGACACGGGCGTGGTTGAGCTTGCCCAGCAGGGTCTTATTCAGCACCTCACCCACCAGGCTGGATTTACCCGAGCCGGACACGCCGGTAACGCAGGTCAGCGTACCCAGAGGGATATCCACATCCACATTTTTCAGATTATTCTCCGTCGCGCCGCGGACGCTTAAGCTTTCGCCGCTTCCCTTGCGTCTTGCAGACGGCACGGGGATCTTCTTGACACCGGACAGATACTGGCCGGTCAGAGAGCGGTCGCAGGCGATGATATCCTCCAGCGCACCGCTGGCCACGATCTCGCCGCCGTGGCTGCCTGCGCCGGGGCCAACATCCACGATATAATCCGCCGCGCGCATCGTGTCCTCATCGTGCTCCACCACGATCAGGGTATTGCCCTGATCCCGCAGGTGCTTCAACGTTGCCAGAAGCTTGTCGTTATCCCGCTGGTGCAGACCGATAGAAGGCTCATCCAGAATATACAGCACACCCATCAACGAAGAGCCGATCTGGGTCGCCAAACGGATGCGCTGGCTCTCACCGCCGGACAGCGTACCCGCCGCCCGTGCCAATGTCAGATAACCCAGGCCCACATCCTTCAAAAATTGCAGTCTTGTTTTGATCTCCCGGATGATCTGCTCCGCCACCACGGCCAGATTGCCATCCAGGCGAAGATCTTCCATAAATTCCAGCTCTTTTTCCACGCTCATAGCGCAGAAATCCATAATGCCGATGCCGCCCACCGTTACTGCCCGGGCGATCTCCGAAAGGCGTTTGCCCTGACAGCGGGGACAGGGCGCGCTGGCCATACACTCTTCCAGCTCCTTGCGGGCAGCATCCGATTGGGTTTCCCGGAAACGGCGGCTGATGTTGTTCATAATGCCCTCAAAGGGCTGCTCCAGCACGCCCATACCGGTGCCCCGGTTATAGGTCATACGAAGCTTTTCGCCCTTGGTGCCGTAAAGGATCACATCCACGGCATCCTTTGACAGCTTCTCAAACGGCTCGTTCAGGGAGAAGCGGTACTTCTGCGCCAGCGCTTCAAAATACATCCGGAACACCGAGTCCGTGCGGGCGCTGCTCCAGCCCGAGGCCTGGATGGCGCCGTCTAAGATGGATTTGGTCTTGTCCGGGATCACCAGATCCGGGTCTGCCACCAGCTGGAAGCCCAGACCGGTACAGTCGGGGCAAGCGCCGGCAGGATTGTTGAAAGAGAACATCCGGGGCTCTAATTCCGTCAGGCTGATGCCGCAGTCCTCGCAGGCATAGTTCTGGGAGAAGGTCAGCTCCTCTCCTGTGGCTGGCAGTTCAATGATCACCAGGCCGCCACTATGGGCGCAGGCAGTCTCAATAGAGTCGGTCAGACGGCGGCGCAGACCCTCTTTCAGCGCCAAACGGTCGACCACCAGCTCAATGTCGTGTTTTTTGTTCTTTTCGCACTTGATCTCCTCGGTCAGCTCATACAGAATGCCATCCACCCGGACGCGGGCGAAACCGGACTTCCGGGCATCCTCAAAGATCTTCTGATGCTCGCCCTTTTTGCCCCGGATCACGGGAGAAAGGACGATAAAGCGCGTACCCTCGCCCAGAGCTTCCACCCGATCCACGATCTGGTCAATGGTCTGGCGGCGGATCTCCTTGCCGCACTTAGGGCAATGGGGCGTACCTGCCCGGGCCCACAAAAGACGCAGATAGTCATAAATTTCCGTTACCGTGCCGACGGTAGAACGGGGATTTTTAGAGGTGGTCTTCTGGTCGATGGAGATGGCAGGAGAAAGTCCCTCAATGGAATCCACATCCGGCTTGTCCATCTGACCCAAAAACTGCCGGGCATAGGAGCTTAAGCTCTCCACATACCGGCGCTGACCCTCGGCATAAATGGTATCAAATGCCAGACTGGACTTGCCTGAGCCTGACAGTCCCGTAAATACGATCAGCTTGTCTCTGGGAATGGTCAGATCAATATTTTTCAGGTTGTTTTCTCTTGCTCCCTGAATGATAATTTTGTCGTTCATAGGGTTACCCCCAATCATAAAATCTTACCCAATAGTATACCACATTTCCTTTCGCAGTACAAGCACTAATTCAAACAAAATTTCGCCATCGCCGGACTGTAGACACTTCCACCGAATAAACCGCAGGAAAGTTGTGTTTTTTCGTGGTATTTTTTAGGGAATTCGTATTGCTTTTTCCTTGACTGTAATGGTATAATGTGTAAAAGCCCATCTATGGGCAAAGTTATAGAAACAGATGAGAAGAGAGGTACGTTCTGATGATCGCATATGCAGAGCACTTAATGGTCTTCACCGGCAATTCCAACCCGGAGTTTGCCAAAACCATTTGCAAGGAACTGGGCATTGAGCTTGGCGATGGCCAGGTCAACACCTTTGCCGACGGTGAAGTCGCTGTTACGCTGAACGAAACTGTCCGTGGCGCTGACGTTTTCCTGATCCAGTCCACCTGCAAGCCCGTCAATGACCGCCTGATGGAGCTGCTGGTTATGATCGACGCTTGCCGTCGTGCTTCCGCCGGCAGAATCACCGCTGTCATCCCCTACTTTGGCTATGCCCGTCAGGACCGCAAGGCCAAGAGCCGCGATCCCATCACTGCCAAGCTGGTGGCCAACATTCTGACCGCCGCCGGTGCTGACCGCATTTTGACGATGGATCTGCACGCTGCTCAGATTCAGGGCTTCTTCGATATCCCCCTGGATCACCTGCAGGGCAACCCCTCTTTTGTGCAATACTATCTGGATAAGTTCCCCGAGGATAAGTTCAACCACGATGACTTTGTGGTAGTCTCCCCCGACGTGGGCTCTGTTGCCCGCGCCCGTGCCTTTGCCGCAAAGGTCCATATGGGCCTGGCCATCGTTGACAAGCGCCGCCAGAAGGCCAATGTCTGCGAGGTTATGAACGTTATCGGCGATGTCAGGGGCAAGACCTGCATCCTGTACGATGATATCGTAGACACTGCCGGTTCTCTGTGCAACGCTGCACGGGCTCTGGTGGAGGTCGGCGGTGCAAAGGCTGTTTACGCCTGCGCCACCCACGGCGTCCTCTCCGGTCCTGCTTACGAGCGCATCGAGGAAAGCCCCATTGAGGAGATGGTCTTCCTGAATACCATTCCTCAGAGCGGCAACACGAAGAGCGGCAAGCTGAAGTTCCTGGATGTTGCACCCATCTTCGCCCGTGCCATCGCCCACATTCACGGCGGTACATCCATCGCCGACCTGTTCTAAGCCGTGTTCGGCAGAAAAAGCGAAAGCTGGCTGATCGTAGGCCTCGGCAATCCCGGCAAGGATTACGAACGTACCCGCCACAATGCAGGCTTCCGGGCGCTGGATCTGCTCAGCGCCAAGCTGGGCTGCAAGGTGGATAAAGGCAAGTTCCAGGGTCTTTACGGACAGACGAATTATTCCGGCAAGAAGTTGTATCTTCTCAAGCCGCTGACCTATATGAATCTGTCCGGCAAGTCGGTGCTGCAGCTGAGTGCCTTTTTCAAGATCCCGCCCCAGCGGATCATCGTCTTGTTCGATGACATCTCCCTGGAGCCCGGTCGGCTGCGTATCCGGGCAGAGGGCTCTGCCGGCGGTCATAACGGCATCAAGTCCATCATCGCCGAGCTGGGAAGTCAGGACTTTCCCCGGGTAAAGATCGGCGTGGGTGCAAAGCCCCACCAGCAGCAGGACCTGGCTGATTGGGTCTTGTCCGGCTTCAGCGCCAGCGAAGAAAAAGCACTGGTTTCCGCATTGGAGCGAAGCGTCGAGGCTGCCCTGTGCATCATCGACCGCGGCGTTCCGGAAGCGGCCAACCGCTACAACGGCTCGCAGCCGTAAATATTGTCAAATCACCACGGAAAGGGGGTAGTAATCCCCCTTTCCGCATTGTTACGTGGAGGAAAAACCGTGAAAACACTTCTATCTGCCCTGCAGGGTGTCCCGGAATACCAGAGCCTGCTGCGCAGCATTGCCAATCAGCAGGCCGCAGCAGTTACCGGCATCGGACAGATCAACCGCAGCCATATCATTGCCGGCTTAAGCCGGGATATTGCTGCACCTATGGTGATCCTCTGCCAGGATGATATGGCGGCACGAAAGCTGCAGGAGGAGCTGAAGTCCCTCCTGGGCGAAACTGCCCCCATTCTCCCCTCCCGGGAGCTGACGCTTTACGACACCTCCGTGGTGTCCCGTGCCTGGGAGCAGAAGCGCCTGCGGCAGCTGTACGATCTGCGCCGGTGTGCAACCAATCTGCAAATTATGACCTGGGAATCCCTGAGCCAGCGGACGATGCCGCCCCAGGTTTTGATGAATGCCGCTTTTACTTTGGAAGTGGGCAAAGAATACGATCTGGACAATCTGACGATGCGCCTGACTGCTGCCGGTTACAGCCGCTGCGGTATGGTGGAGGGTCCCGGCCAGTTTGCCCTGCGCGGTGGAATTGTGGACGTATTCTCCCCTGCTGCTGACCGCCCGTTCCGCGCAGAATTTTTCGGTGATGAGCTGGATACTATGGGCTATTTTGACCCCGATACCCAGCGCCGCACCGAGAACACCGACAGTGTCGTGATCCTGCCCGTAGGTGAAACCCAGCCCAGACTGCACCCCGAAGGACTCCAAGGTCTTTGCGCCGATCTGCAGCAGCTGATTGCCCGGCAAAAGCGGAGAAAGCATCTTAACGAGCCACTGATCAAGACATTGGAAAAAGATCTGGAAAAGTACGAAAATGGCCTGCAAAATTCGGCATCTGACCGATATATGGCCATTATTTATCCCGAGTTTTCCACCGCGGCGGACTATATTCCTGAAAATGCCACGCTGATCATCTGCGACCAGAGCAGCCTTAAGCGCACCGCCCGTACCCGCACCGAGGAGATGGGTATGCAGCTGGATAGCCTTTTGCAGGGCGGTCTTCTGTCCGGTGAACTGTGCGACTATGTGTGCCAGTGGGAGGATTTCTGCGCCCAACTGCGGGGACGCACCGTTGTTTATTTCGATGCCTTTGGCGGCACCTCCTTCCCGGAGGATTGCCCGCCCAAGCTGCTGCTTCCGATGGTTGCCAAGCAGCTGCCGTCTTACGGCGGCAATTTGGACACCGCGGCGGCAGATTTTTCCCATTACCAGAAGATGGGCTTTGCCTCTTTGGTATTGTGCGGCACCCGGCGCCGGGCAGAGCTTTTGCAGGAATTGCTCAGCAGCAAGGGGATCAAAGCCTACATCTCCATTCCTTTGACCCAGATGCCTGCGGCAGGACAGATCCTGCTGGCAGAGGGCACACTGCCCTTTGGTATGGAATATCCCAATTCCAAGCTTGCGGTGCTGACGGAGGGTCAGCTGATCAGTCGCAGTGAACCCAAGCGAAAGGCAAAAAAATCTGCCACCAACCGGCAGAAGCTGAATTCCTTCACGGATCTTACCCCCGGCGATCTGGTTGTTCACGAAAACTACGGCATTGGCCGGTTTGTGGCGATGGAGCAGATCAAGATCGACGGTGCGGTAAAGGATTATATCAAAATCGCCTATCAGGGCACGGACACCCTGTTTGTCCCGGCGATGCAGCTGGACCTGGTGAGCAAATATATCGGCGGCGGTGGTGAGGATGCCAATGTCCGCCTGAATAAGATCGGCTCTGACGCCTGGCAGAAGACCAAGACCAAGGCCCGCAAGGCCGCCAAGGATATGGCCGGCGAGCTGATCCAGCTCTATGCCGCCCGGAAGCGGCAGGAGGGCTTTGCCTTTGCCGCGGATTCCCCCTGGCAGCTGGAATTTGAGGACAATTTCCCCTACCCCGAGACCGACGATCAGCTGCGCTGTATCGCTGAGATCAAGAGCGATATGGAGTCCCCTGTCCCGATGGATCGGCTTCTGTGCGGCGATGTGGGCTTCGGCAAGACGGAAGTTGCAATGCGCGCCGTGATGAAAGCCATTATGGACGGCAAGCAGGCGGCGATCTTAGTTCCCACCACCGTCCTTGCCCAGCAGCACTATCAGACCGCCATCTCCCGTTTCCGGGGTTTCCCTGTCAATATCGAGGTACTGAGCCGTTTCCGTTCCCCGACGGAGCAGAAGCGCGCCATTCAAAATCTGCGCAGCGGCGGTGTGGACCTGATCATCGGCACCCATAAGCTGCTGCAAAAAACCGTGGAATTCAAGGATCTGGGCCTTTTGATCGTGGACGAGGAGCAGCGCTTCGGCGTCAGTCATAAGGAGCGTCTGAAAGAGCTGGCCAAGGGCGTGGACGTGCTGACCCTTTCTGCCACCCCCATCCCCAGAACGCTGAATATGGCGCTGTCCGGCATCCGGGATATGTCCACCATCGAAGAGCCCCCGGCTGACCGCTACCCGGTGCAGACCTTTGTGATGGAGCATAACAATGCCATCATCGACGATGCCATCCGCCGGGAGGTGGAACGGGGCGGCCAGGTGTACTATCTGCACAACCGGGTGGACACCATTGACCAATGCGCCGGCGCGCTGCGGCGGCGGATTCCCGGCCTGTCCGTTGCCGTTGCCCACGGACAGATGGGCGAGGATGCCCTCAGCGATATTATGCACGCAATGGCTGACGGAGACATTCAGGTGCTGGTCTGCACCACCATCATCGAGACCGGTCTGGATATCCCCAACGCCAACACCCTGATCATCGAAAACGCCGACCGCTTCGGCCTGAGCCAGCTGCACCAGCTGCGTGGCCGCGTTGGCCGCTCCACCCGGCACGCCTACGCCTATTTCACCTACCGCCCGGACAAAAATCTGACAGAGGTGGCGGAAAAACGGCTGTCTGCCATCCGGGACTTCGCCGAATTCGGCTCCGGCTTCAAGATCGCTATGCGGGATCTGGAGATCCGCGGCGCAGGCAATCTGCTGGGCGCGGAGCAATCTGGCCATATGATGAGCGTGGGTTATGATATGTATCTGAAGCTGCTGGACGAGGCCGTTCTGGAAGAAAAGGGCGAAGCGCCCAAGCTGCCGGAATGCACCGCCGACCTGAACGTTACTGCCAATGTGGACCGGGATTACGTTTCCCGGGGAGAGGAACGGATGGATCTGTACCGCCGGATGGCAGCCATCCGCACCCAGGAGGATGCTGACGACCTGCTGGACGAGATTATCGACCGCTACGGAGAGCCGCCCAAGGGCGTGCTGAATCTGATCGGCATTGCGCTGCTCCGGGCTCAGGCGCAGCAGACCGGCATTCAGGAGATCCGCCAGAAAGCCGGCGATGTGCTGTTTACCCTGCACGATCTGAATTTCGAGGCCGTCAGCGCCCTGTGTGCCGATCCCGACTATAAGGCAAGAGTGCAGTTCGTCGCCACCGCCAAGCTCCCCACCCTGCGGCTGAAGCTTTCTTCCGGCGTGGACAGTCTAAAACAGAGCAGCGTCTTCATTGAACGCTATAAAAAGTACTGCAATCGCTAAAAATAGCGCATCTTCCCTATATTGGTTACGAATCGTAATTGCTTTTTCCCCGAAATGTGATATAATGACAGCGTATCGCTATACATTTCGCGCGGTTTTACCGCTGACAGATAGGAGAGGTTTACTATCAATAAGGATCATTTGGATGAAACCCGCTTGGATATTAACACTTCCGAGCACGAGGTTTCCGATGCCACGCAGCGGCTGAGCGTCAATGCTGAAACGCCGCAGCGTCCCAGAAGCGCTGCCGGTCAGCGCACCAATTCTGCCCAGCGCCGCAAGGCAACCGCTGAGAAGAAGAAAAAAGAGAAGATCCTGGTCATCACGCTGTGCTGCATTTCTGCCGTGCTGCTGATCGCCGCCGTCATCGGCATTGTCTCGATGCTTCTGCCCAAGTCCCCCAAGGACGGACTGATCCAGCAGAATGTATTCGCCGCCGGTATCGACCTGAGCGGTATGACCCCGGAGCAGGCCAAGGCCGCGCTGCACCAGGCCACGGACAACACCTTCAGCAAGCTGGATATGACCGTGAATGTGCTGGACACGCAGATCCTCCTTTCTCCCAAGGATACCGGTGCCACCTTGAATGTGGATGCCGTAGTGGATGCTGCCTATGATTACGGCCGTAACGGCGGTCAGCCCCAGTCCTCTTACACCGTATCCATTCTTCCCTACTTAAGTCTGGACACCGAGTACATCCAGGACGAGCTGCGGGAGCTGGGCACCCAGTACAGCACCACGCTGAAGCAGACCACCCACGCTGTGCAGGGCACACGCCCCAATCTGAGCGCGGAGGAGATCAAGACCTCCACCGTACATCAGACCCTGACCATCAATATGGGCACAGCGGAATACAGTCTGAACATCGACAAGCTGTACCAGCAGGTGCTGGATGCTTACAACATCAACCTGTTTGAGGTTGTGGGCACTTGTGCAGAGGTTGCCCCCGATCCGGTGGACATTGACGCGCTATTCGATCTTTACTGCACCGAAGCCGTGAATGCCGAGATCGACGCAGACACCCTGCAGATCACCCCGGAGCAGTACGGCTACGGCGTTACCAGAGAAGAGCTGCGCACCGCCATTGAAAGTGCCAAATACGGCGACGTGATCACCCTGGAGCTGCGCTACATCAAGCCCGATATCACCGCGGAGTTTTACTCCAAGGAAATGTTCCAGGATACACTTTCCAGCTACTCCACCACGTCCACTGCCGGCACGGCCTGGAATACCAATCTGAAGCTGGTCTGCGATCTGCTTAACGGCACTATCGTCAAGTCCGGCGAGGAATTCTCCTTCAATCAGCTGGTTGGTGAGCCCACGGTAAAGGACGGCTACTATGCGGTCAACACCTATGTTGGCAAGTCCTACCGCGAAGTAGTGGGCGGCGGCATCAGCCAGGTGGCCAGCACACTGTACAACTGCGTGCTGATGGCCGATCTGGATGTTTTGGAACGGCACACTCACAGCTATGCGCCTACCTTTGTAGCGGCCGGCTTTGATGCCGAGGTCTACTACGGTCAGCTGGATTTCCGCTTCCGCAACTCCACCGAGCAGCCCATCCGCATTGATGCGACCTTAATTGGAAACAAGGTTACCATCACCCTGATCGGTACTGATACAAGAGATTACACCGTCGAGATCACCTACAAGGTGGACAAGACCAAAGCGCCCACCACGGTGCACAACATTATGTCCAAGGACAACCCCGGCGGATATAAAGACGGCGATATTTTGGTCCAGCCCATCACCGGCTACGACATCAGCACCTACATCCGCAAGTATTCCAAGGATACCGGCGCGCTGATCTCTGAAAATCTGATTGCCACCTCCGCTTACTCCAAGCTGGATCAGGTGGTTGTAAAGATCGACGTGCCTCCCACCGAGCCTCCTACGGAAGTGCCTACCGATGCGCCTACTGAGCCTCCCACGGCAGCACCGACAGATGCGCCCACCGATGCTCCCACGGCTGCACCGACAGACGCGCCCACCGAGCCTCCCACGCAGGCACCTACCGAAGAGCCTACCGAGCCTGTTACGGAAGCGCCCACCGACGCTCCTACCGAAGCGCCCATGGAAGAACTGACCGAAGCGCCCACTGAATAACGCAAAACAGCCACAGCGCTATGCGCTGTGGCTGTTACTTTTATATTGCGCGGATATCCAGGTGGTACTCGATCACGCCGGCTGCGCTGTTTTCGATCTCGATATCGTAGATCAGATCAATCACGCCGCCGTCGGGGGTGATGTCAAAGAACAGATTGGTGGCTTTTACGCTGATCATCAGCGTGCCGAACTCCATCTGGTACAGCGACTGGTGGGCGACGCCCTGCTGGAAGACCATCTGAGAATTCAGCTTGCCGGTGCGGCTCAGGGTTACCTTTCCCGGCTCGACACGGAAGGTGGTAAACACACCGCTCAGGCCCGTCAGCTCGCTTTCCTCGTAGCCGATGTTCCAGCCGCCGTCAACAAATTCCATCGTGCCTTCTGTCTCCAGCTCGATACCGTCCGGCTCTTGCTCTGCATAGGTCTGCCGGCCTTGAATGCGCAGCATTACGGTCTGCTTCATTGGTTGGCCTCCACGGCAAGGTCGATCAGTTCGTCGATCAGCTGATCGCCGGGAATACCGCTGGCAGCAAACAGCTTGGGATACATCGAAATGGAAGTGAAGCCCGGCAGGGTGTTGATCTCGTTGAAGACCACCCGCTCGTCCTCATAGGTTACAAAGAAGTCCACACGGCTCAGGCCCTGGCAGCCGATGGCGCTGTAAATGCGCACCGCAGCCTCCCTGACCTTTTCCGCCACTTCCTCGGAGATCCGGGCAGGAATATACGCCACGGAGGTATCCGTAACATATTTTGCATCGTAGTCATAGAAATCCGCACCGGCGTCGATCTCACCGCAGATGGAAGCAACGGGGTTATCGTTGCCCATAACGGCAACCTCTACCTCACGGCCGCAAATAAATTCTTCTACAAGGATCTTTTTATCATATGCACCGGCTTTCACCAGAGCCTCACCCAAAGCTGCCCGATCCTGAGCCTTGGAGACGCCCACAGACGAGCCAGTTCCGGCGGGCTTGACGAACATCGGGTAAGAGAATTTCTGCTCAAGCACGTCCAGCACGCCCTCCATACGGGCATCCAGGTCAGAGCTGCGTACCAGCTCCCAGGCAGCCTGCGTAACATTTGCCTGATCCGCCACCAGCTTTGTCAAGGTCTTATCCATCGACACCGCAGATGCGCTGACGTGAGGGCCGACATAAGGAATTCCCGCCAGCTGCAGCAGGCCCTGAATCGTGCCATCCTCGCCGTTTTCGCCGTGAAGCACAGGGAAAACCACGTCGATCCGCTCCCGGACCACACAGTCGCCCTCAAAGCTCAGCAGGCCCTGTCCCCGCACCGGAGAGATCACCGCACGGCGGTTTTCCGGGCAATCCAGCCACGCACCGCTGGGCAGCAGAGAATAATCCGTCGAGCCAAACAGCATCCAGTCGCCATCCTTAGTGATGCCTACCGGGAAGACGTTGTACTTTTCGGGGTTCAGACTGTTCAACACATATTCTGCAGAGCGCAGCGACACCTCATGCTCGGGGCTCATTCCGCCAAACAGAACACACACACTTAATTTCACCATAAAATTTTCCTCGTCTTCGGGAATTTATTTCAGCAATGCCTCACCGGCACGGTAGATATCACCTGCACCAACGGTCAGGATCACGTCGCCGGGCTGTGCCAGTTGGCGCAGCTTTTCCGTAACCTCCGGCAGCGTAGCGCAGTACACCGAGCCGGGGATCTCCTTGAGCAGATCCTTGGAGGAAATGCCAATGGTATTACGCTCACGGGCGGCATAAATCTCCGCCAGCACCACGATATCAGGCTTGCGCAGCTGCTCCACAAAATCGTTAAACAGCGCATAGGTGCGGGTGTAGGTATGGGGCTGGAATGCGAAGATTATCCGCTTGTAGCCCATATTGCGCACCGCCTCCACCGTAGCCTCCAGCTCGCCGGGATGGTGGGCATAATCGTCATAAATATCTGCGCCGTTGAAGCTGCCCTTGAACTCCATACGGCGTCCTGCGCCGTGGAAAGTCGCCAGACCCCGCTCCACCGCTTCACCGGGAATGCCCAGGATCCAGCCCACGCCGGCTGCCGCCAGGGCGTTCATCGCATTGTGGTGGCCGTATACCGGCAGCTCCAGATGGCAATACTTCTTGCCATCGCAGATCACGTCATAGCGCCGCCAGTCGCCGGACACATCCACCGCGCGGATGCGGTTGCCCGCCCCGAAGCCGAAGCTGACATAGTCCATACCCTTCAGGGTATCCACGGTATTCTTGTCATCGCCGTTGGCCAGGATGCCGTTGGTAGACAGCTGGGCAAACTGACGGAAGGACTTCTCCACATCGTAAAGATCCTTGAAATAGTCCAGATGGTCTGCCTCGATATTCAGCACCACCGCCAGCGACGGGAAGAAATTCAGGAACGAATCGCAATATTCGCAGCTTTCCAGCAAAATGGTGTCGCCGCTGCCTACCCGATGGCCTGCGTGCAGCAGCGGAAGATAGCCGCCGATCATCACGGTCGGGTCCCACTGCGCCTGCATCAGGACGTGGGCTACCATAGACGTGGTAGTGGTCTTTCCGTGAGTGCCGGAAATGCAGATGGCATTTTTGTACTCACGCATAATGACGCCCCAGGCCTGCGCCCGCTCAAACACGGGAATGCCCGCCGCACGGGCACCGGCGATCTCCGGATTGTCATTATGTACCGCTGCGGTGCGGATGACGCAGTCTGCGTCCTCCACATTTTCGGCCCGGTGGCCGATAAAGACCTGAATGCCCTGGGCGATCAGCTCATCAGTAGAGACGGAAGAATTCATATCCGAGCCGGAAACCTGCAGGCCCATTCCCTTCAACACCAGACCCAGCGGCCGCATAGAAACGCCGCCAATGCCGACTAAATGGACACGCTTGCCCGGCTTTATATATTTTTGCAGTTCCAAAGTATCGTTCTGCATAATTTTGCAACTCCAATATAAAATTTCATTAACCAATTTATTATATAGCATTCACACAAATTTTACAACCATAAAATGCAGGAAAATTGATTTTATGGGTAAAACTCAGTCATAATACCATAAATTTCGTTTTGGCTGTTGTATAAATCAAACCGGGGAGCGATCGCTCCCCGGTTTATTTTTAGTGAGGATGGTGATGATGGCGGTGATACCCACAGTCCGTATGGATGTGGCAATGCTCCTCGCTGCAGGCCTCATCCTTGCCTTCCAGCTCCAAGGTCGCGTGGACGATGCCGTGCTCGTGCAGTTCTTCCTTAACCGCCTTCTTGACGCGCAACGGGTCGCCGTCAGTTACAATATGCATCGTGGCATAATTCTGCACGCCGTCCAGGCTCCAGATGTGGATATGATGCACATCCAGAACGCCGTCAATTTCCGACAGATGGTGCTTGATCTCGTCCATTTCCACGCCCTCCGGGATCTTCACAAGGAACAGATCCAGTGCCTCCTTCAGGTGGGAAAATGCGTGGATAAAGATGTAGATCGCCACACCGATGGATAAGATCGGGTCGATCAGCTTAAAGTCCGTAAAGCGCATAACGATCGCGCCGATCAGCACCACCGCCCAGCCCAGAACATCCTCCAGCATATGCAGATTCACAGCCTTCTGATTGAGAGAATCGCCGTGCCGGGTAAAAAACGCAGCCAAAAAGTTGACCGCAACGCCAATGATCGCAAAAACGATCATCCCGTTATAGTGGATCTGCTGGGGATCAAAAATGCGGTGTACCGCGTTGATCACCACCAAAACCGAGCCGGTCAACAGGATCAGCACGGTGATCACGCTGCCCATCACCGAATAGCGCAGATAACCGTAGGTATAAATATCGTCCGGCTGCCGCTTGCTCTTCTTCTCCAAAAAATAGGAAATACCGATGCTGGCCGCATCGCCGATATCGTGGAGGGAATCGGAAATGATGGCAACGCTGTTGGTAAAAATGCCGCCAACAAGTTCAAAAACAGAAAACGCCAAATTCAAAATAAATGCAACCAGAATATTCTTATCACTTTTCATTGTGATCCTCCTCTGCCTTATGATTCAGATGGATGAGCGAAACGTCGAAGATCTCGCAAACGTGGTCATCGTCCAGGGAATAAAACACCTGCTTACCGCACTTTTCGCACTTGACAAAGCCCGCTGTTTTCAGCTTATTCAGCTGATGGGAAATAGATGACTTCGTCATCGAAAGCACATTGGCCAGATCGCAAACGCACATCGGGCTCTCTTTCAGCGCAAACAAGATCTTGCACCGAGTCATATCGCCAACGACGCTGAAAAAGTGCGCAATATTCTTAATAACCTCATTCTTCGGCATTGCTTCTTTTGTTTTCGCAACAAGCTCCACGTCAATTGGATGACAGTCGCAAATAAACTCATTTTTCGGCATATAGTAACCTCCATAATTGAATATCCGCTCAACCATTATAATTGAATAGCCGTTCAATTGTCAAGAGGAAAATAGAAAAGCCCCGACATTTCTGTCAGAGTTTTCTTTACAATACCTATTTTGCGACAAGACCAACTATGTGATACAAAGAAGCAGCACACTTTCGTGTGCTGCTTCTTTGTGTTTGCGTTACCTATTTTCACGGCCAGTCACCCGGCAACTATCGTCGGCGTACATGTGCTTAACTTCTGTGTTCGGGATGGGAACAGGTGGACCCACATGACAATCAACACAAACTTTTTGGTGACCCATACCGGATTCGAACCGATGTTAACGGCGTGAGAGGCCGCTGTCTTAACCACTTGACCAATGGGCCATTGGTGCACCC
>JAFTUO010000052.1 GCA_017466215.1 Oscillospiraceae bacterium
CATCCCCGTGTTCTACTGCAAGGATTGCGGCAAGCCTGTTTCCACTCCCGATTCCATCGCCAAGATTTCTGCGCTCTTTGACGAGCACGGCTCCAACATCTGGTTTGAAAAGGAAGCCATGGAGCTTATTCCCGAAGGCTTTACATGCCCCCACTGCGGTGGCACGCACTTTACCAAGGAAACCGACACCCTGGACTGCTGGTTTGACTCCGGCTCTACCCACTTTGCATCGCTGATGCACCGCACCCCCGAGCTGTGGCCTGCGGATGTGTATCTGGAAGGTGCTGACCAGTACCGTGGTTGGTTCCAGTCCTCCTTGCTGACCTCCGTCGGCGCGCTGGACCAGGGCGCTCCCTTCAAGCAGGTGCTGACCCACGGCTGGGTGGTTGACGGCCAGGGCCGTGCAATGCACAAGAGCCTGGGCAACGGCGTTGATCCGGCTGACCTGATTAAGGACTTCGGCGCAGACATCGTCCGTCTGTGGGCTGCTTCTTCCGACTACCACGCAGACGTCCGCTGCTCCAAGGAGATCTTCAAGCAGATCGCCCAGAACTACCTGAAGTTCCGCAATACTGCCCGCTACTGTCTGGGTAACCTCAGCGACTTTGATCCCAACAATCTGGTAAGCGCCGAGAATCTGGAAGAGCTGGACAAGTGGGCGCTGACCAAGCTCAGCGACCTGGTTGCGCTGTGCCGCAAGGCCTACGAGAACTACGAATTCCACGTGATCACCCACGCCATCAACGACTTCTGCGTGGTTGAGCTCAGCTCCTTCTATCTGGACATCATCAAGGACCGGCTGTACTGCGAAGAGCCCACCGGCAACCGCCGCCGCTCCGCACAAACTGCGCTGTACCTGATCGTCGATGCAATGGCCAAGCTGTTCGCCCCCATCCTCGCCTTCACCTGCGACGAGATCTGGCAGGCAATGCCCCATCGCACCGGCGACGATGACCGCAACATCCTGCTGAACCAGATGCCCACCGACCTGAGCGCATATGTCCTTCCTGAGGATGTGATGGCCAAGTGGGAGACCGTTATGAAGCTGCGCCAGGATGTCAACGGCGTTCTGGAAAAGGCCCGTGCCGACAAGCGGATCGGCAAGGCGCTGGAGGCTCACGTATCCCTGCAGGGCAGCGACGAGCTGAAGGCTGCCTGCGCAGATGTCAACCTTTCTGAGATCTGCATCGTATCCTCCTGCGACTGGAGCGCACCCGAGGAGGGCGCTGAGGTTGGCAACGGCGTCAACTTCCCCGCGCTGACCATCGGCGTATCCGAGGCTAAGGGTGCCAAGTGCCCTCGCTGCTGGATGCACTCTCTGAGCTCCAATGCGGACGATCTGTGCGACCGCTGCGCCAGCGTAATTTCCAAGCTGGATATCGAAATCTAAGCCGCAAACCCGGGGTGAAAATCACCCCGGGTTTTTTCGCCAAAAAAGATAAAAAAGCTCTTGACAAACGCCAATCGCACCGCTATAATAAGCGTGTTCTGTTCAGCTGCCGGTATAGCTCAGTTGGTAGAGCAACTGATTTGTAATCAGTAGGTCGGGGGTTCGAGTCCGTCTACCGGCTCCAGACAGGCTGCTGAACAAAACTGAATATGGGGGAGTTCCCGAGTGGCCAAAGGGGACAGACTGTAAATCTGCTGCGTATCGCTTCGATGGTTCGAATCCGTCCTCCCCCACCAATACCTCAAAAGTTGCTTTTACAGTGCTTTTGAGGTATTTTTATTTGTTTTTCGAGGGCATAATGTTCAGCATTCCATCATTTGCATTTTCCTCCGCGTAACGAAAAAATACGAAAAAATACGAAGATAAACGATTAAAAATGTGTCAACTCGGGTGTCAAAATAAAAAGCCCTCCCAGAACCACATCAGGTCCGGGAGGGCTATTATTACTTCTTTTCGTATACAGTACCGAAGTAGAATGCGATCACCGTGGATACCACGATCATCACATTGTCAGCAGAGATGCTGCCCCGCAGAGCCAGCACCGCAAAGACTGCGATTACTACCAGGGTTACCAGGGTCTTGACCTTGATCAGGTTTGTCTCTCGGTCCTTTTGCGAAGGACAGCTCCTTGATCTCCTGATTCAACTCACTGAGCTTGCGGTCTTCGGCGTTGATCAGATCGATCTTGCCTTTGTACTCATCGATCTTCTGCTTCTCAGCATCGTTCTTCGCCACACCTTCGAATGCATTGGCCAGAAGAGATCGATTGGATACAGACTCGGTGTCTCGGTCAGAGAAAAGCTTATTGCCAAACTCATCAATCACACCGGCGTCAAACATTGCTTTTTCCACGGCAGTCATATTCTTGGAATTTTGCACCTTGACTTTTCCATCAGCATATGCTATTTTACGGATAGGACCGTAGCGGTTCTCCCCAAACGGCAATTGGAGCCTAGTCAGGGAGAGCCAGCTGTCGGTTCTTTTTTTATTCGGATCAATGTACAGGATGCTGTTCTCATTCAGGTACTGCTGCAGCGCGTTTTTGCTGTATGCGCTTTTTATGAGAGTAAAATCCAGAATGGTTGCCCCCCTTTTTTTCGTAGGAAGCAACTCCAATGAGACAAGAACGGGCTTCTTAATTGTTTTTCCATTCTCTTTTACATCTGCATACAATTCGCCCAAGACTGTAATACTAAGATTATATCGTTCGAAGATTCGATGTTGTACCTTTCGCAGTGTGATTATGTTATAAATATCTTGCCCGAAACGCCCGAAACGAATCGTATTTTCGATTTACATTTTTTCTCTCTGATGAAGCGAAGCGCACTTTTTTGTAATGTGGGCCGTGGCTCTAGCGTGGTGGATGAAGATTTAGAATATGCTGTTCAAAACGGAATTATAAAAGGTGCGATACTGGATGCTGCTAACCCATATTCGTATAATCATCCCAATATTATACTAACAAATCATAGCAGTAGCTTTTCTGCACAGAACAAGCGGCGTATAGATGCACTTTTTCCCCTGCAATTAAGAACGTTTCTTTCAAAAGGCATTGCGGATCTTGCTTATAAAATACCGCTGAAGTAAAAAGCGCAAAGCATAAGTATAGGTATAGGTATACGAAATAGTTGCTGACATTCAAAGGACTGATACTCACCAGCAAAAAACACCGGCCTGACGGCCGGTGTTTTTATTGTTCTCTTTTACAGCGTTGCTGCCATAACAGCCTTGATGGTATGCATCCGGTTTTCCGCCTCGTCGAAGACGATGGATTGCTCGCTTTCGAATACCTCGTCGGTAACCTCCATACAGTCAATGCCGAACTTGTCGTAGATCTGCTTGCCGATATCTGTATTCAGATCGTGGAATGCCGGCAGGCAGTGCATAAACCGGCACTGCGATCCTGCATTTTCCATCAATGCCTTGGTGACCCGGTAGGGCGTCATCAGGCGGATCCGCTCTTCCCAGACGCTGTCCGGCTCGCCCATAGACACCCACACGTCGGTGTAGATCACATCCGCGCCAACAGTTGCTTCCATCGGATCGGTGATGAATTCCAATTTGGCGCCGGTCTCAGCGGCAACGGTCTGGCACTGCGCGATCAGCTCCGCGCTGGGGAAATAGGCTTCCGGAGCGCAGGCCACGAAGTGCATACCCAGCTTGGCACAGCCCACCATCAGAGAATTGCCCATATTGTACCGGGCATCGCCCATATACACCAGCTTCTTGCCCTTGAGTGTACCAAAATGCTCCCGGATGGTCAGCATATCCGCCAGGATCTGGGTGGGATGGAACTCATTGGTCAGGCCGTTCCACACGGGAACACCGGCATACTTTGCCAGCGTCTCCACGATGGTCTGGTCGAAGCCGCGGTATTCGATACCGTCGTACATTCTGCCCAGCACCCGGGCAGTATCAGCGATGGACTCCTTCTTGCCCATCTGGCTGCCGCTGGGGCCCAGATACGTAACGGACATACCCAGATCCGCACCGGCCACCTCAAAGGCGCAGCGGGTACGGGTGGAATCCTTTGCAAACAGCAAAACGATATTCTTGCCCTCGTGCAGCTTATGGGGAATGCCCGCCTTTTTCTTGGCCTTAAAGTCAGCCGCAGAATCCAGCAGCGCCGTGATCTCGGCCGGAGTGAAATCCAACAGCTTCAGAAAATGTTTACCTTTCATATGGGATACCTCAATTACAGAACTTTTGCCAGGAAAGACTGCAGGCGCTCGCACTTGGGATTGCCAAACACTTCCTCCGGCGTGCCCTCTTCCGCGATGACGCCGTCATCCAGGAACAGCACCCGGTTGGACACCTCACGGGCAAAGCCCATCTCGTGGGTAACCACCACCATAGTCATACCCTTTTGTGCCAGGGTCTTCATAACATCCAGCACTTCGCCGACCATTTCGGGGTCCAGAGCGGAGGTGGGCTCGTCAAACAGCATCACCTCGGGATCCATACACAGCGCACGGACGATGGCTACACGCTGCTTCTGACCGCCGGAGAGCTGATTGGGATAATCCTTGGCCCGGTCGGCAAGACCTACACGTTCCAGAAGATCCATTGCCTTGGCTTCCGCCTCAGTCTTGGTCAATTTCTTCAGCATAACCGGCGCGCAAGTCAGATTATCCAGGATAGTCATATGGGGGAACAGATTAAACTGCTGGAACACCATACCCATCTTCTGGCGGTGCAGATTCAGGTCCACCTTGTCGCTGGTCAGGTCAGCACCTTCAAAGAAGATGCTGCCGCCGGTGGGGACCTCCAGCATATTCAGGCAGCGCAGGAAGGTGGACTTGCCGGAGCCGGAAGCGCCGATGACGCAGACAACATCGCCCTTATTAATGTCGATGTCGATGCCCTTCAGGACCTGGACGTTTTCAAAGTCCTTTTTCAGATCCTTTACGCTGATCATAACATTGTTATTTTCCATCGCTCTTGCCCAGTCTCCTTTCCAAGATTGCCAGCAGGCGGGTCATAACTACCACGATCACCAGATACACCAGCGCCAGCAGGATAATGGGGTTGATGGCATCGCCGGTCTTGTTGCGGATGTTGGTAGCGGCCTTGGTAACGTCCACCACGGCCACATAGCCGGCAACAGAGGTCTCCTTCAGCAGGGCGATGCACTCGTTACCGATGGCGGGCAGGATGTACTTGATGGCCTGGGGCAGGATGATCTTCACCATCGCCTGACCCTTGGACAGGCCCAAACTTCTGGCGGCCTCCATCTGGCCCTTGTCCACGGCGTTGATGCCGCTGCGGATCAGCTCCGCCATATAAGCGCCGGAGTTGATACCAAAGGCCACGACGGCAACGGGCGTGCCATCCCGGGCGGAGGCGAAGATCGCAAAGAAGAACACCAGCAGAAGAACGGTCATCGGAATGCCGCGGATCACCGTGGTGTACAGGTCGCAAAGCCAATTCAGGAAGCGCAGCTTCTTGTTGCCCTCGCAGAAATACTTGGTAATAGCGATGAGTGTACCGATCAGCACGCCGATCACCAGCGCGCCCAAAGTAATCTTCATCGTAACAACCAAACCGTCAACCAGCCACATATACCGGTCGTCGGTGAGGAAAGTCTCGCTTAATTTATCAAACCAATTCATATATCCGTTCCTTATATGTATTTTAATCGTATCCTATAAAACTCAAAGCAGGCTCCGCACAGTTGCGCGGAGCCGCAATGAATATTTTCCTGTTAGGGCTTTGCGTAGGTTTCGCCGTACTTCTCGAAGATGCCGGCAATGGTGCCGTCCTCGATCATGGGCTTGAGGATGTTGTTGATCTCCTCGACCAGAGTCTCAGAGCCGTAAGCAAATGCGAAAGCGTAGGGCTCTTCGGTCATCTTCTCTTCCAGGATCACCAGGCCGTCGCCCTCTTCCACCATCTGGATAGCGGTCAGATTGTCAACGACCCAAGCGTCAACCTTGCCGGTGGTCAGAGCGGTCTTGGCATCGGCGTTGGCGTTGAATGCCTGATACTTGATCTTCTCGTCCTGGCAGCCGGACTCAGCAGTAGTGCCGGTCTGGACGGAAACGGTCTTGTCAGCCAGGTCAGCCTTGCCGGTGATGGCGCTGCCTTCCTTAACTACGATGACCTGAGCGGCGTTGTAGTAAGGAGTGGTGAAGCGCATATTCTTTTCACGCTCAGCAGTTACGGTGATGCCGGACATACCGCAGTCGTACTTAGCGGACTGGATGCCAACCAGAACGGAGTCGAAGTCCATCTGAACGATCTCCAGCTCAACGCCCAGCTTATCAGCAACCAGTTCCAGAATATCAACTTCGATACCTACGACCTTGTTGTCTTCCAGGCTCTCAAAGGGAGGGAAGTCGGGAGAGGTAGCGACGACCAGCTTACCGGCCTTCTGAACATCCTTCAGGCTGGGGCCCTTGGCGGCACAAGCGGTCAGGCAGGTGGCGACCATCATAATGGCCAAAGTCAGGGCAATAATCTTCTTCAACATAATATATTCCTCCTAAAAATAAATTACTGTAGTTTTTCCTGCACATATTGGAGCTGCTGCTCCACAGAGGAGATGCAGGTTCCCCCCTGGCTGATCCGCTTCTGCACGCAGGTGAGCAGATCTATTTCATTGTACAAATCTTCTTCGAACAGTTCGCTGAAGGTCCTGTAGGTTTCCAAGGGCAGTTCTTCCAGAACGCAGCCCTCCTGGATGCACTTGGCAACCAGCTGACCGGAGATCTTATACGCGCTGCGGAACGGCAATCCCTTTTTGACCAGGTAGTCGGCAAGGTCTGTGGCGTTGATAAATCCGCCTTGCGCCGCCCGCTTCATATTCTCGGGAATGGTCTTTATCGTGCGCAGCATCGGGGCAAATACCTTCAGGCATTGCATAGCCGTGTCCACCGCGTCGAAAACCGCTTCCTTGTCCTCCTGCATATCCTTGTTGTAGGCAAGAGGCAGGCCCTTCATCGTAGTCAGCAGGGCCATCAGGTCGCCGTAGACTCTGCCGGTCTTGCCCCGGATCAGCTCCGCCATATCGGGGTTCTTCTTCTGGGGCATAATGGACGAGCCGGTGGTGTAGCTGTCGCTCAGAGCGATGAACTTGAACTCCCAGCTGGCCCAGAGGATGATTTCCTCGCTGAAGCGGCTCAGGTGCATCATCAGGATGGAAAGACAACTCATCAGCTCCAGGCAGAAGTCCCGGTCGGAAACGCCGTCAATGGAATTCAGGCAAACGCTGTCAAAGCCAAGCTGCTTTGCTTCAAATTCCCGGTCGGTATCGTAGGTCGTGCCGGCCAGTGCGCAGCTGCCGATGGGCGATACGTTCATTCGTCGTCGGCAATCGGTCAGTCTGTCGATATCCCGCAGCAGCATCATCGCATACGCCAGAATGTGATGGCTGAACAGGATCGGCTGCGCCCGCTGCAGGTGAGTGTAGCCCGGCATGATCACACTTTTGTTGGCCTGGGCCTGCTCGTAGATGGCAGTAACCGCATCCTTTGTTAAGGCTATGATCTCATCCGTCCGGGATCGCAGGAACATCCGCAGGTCCAGCGCCACCTGATCGTTTCGGCTTCGTGCCGTATGTAGCTTCTTTCCGGTGTCGCCGATGCGCTCGGTCAGCACCTGCTCCACAAACATATGGATATCTTCGCAGCTTAGATCAAATTCCAGCTTTCCGGAGTTAAGGTCATCCAAAATTCCCTGCAGACCGTCGATCAAAAGATCCGCATCCTTTTGGGAGATGATCCCCTTCCCTGCCAGCATTGCCGCGTGGGCCATCGAGCCGGTGATATCCTCTTGATACATTTTGCAGTCAAAGTGGATGGAAGAATTGAAGTCATCCGCAATGCTGTCTGTTACGCCGGCGGTAACACCGGCCCACATCTTAGCCATATTGGCCACTCCTTAGTGTTTTTACAGCTTACCCTGCTCCCGCAGTGCCTGCACCTGAGTGGGCAGACCCCACAGATTGATGAAGCCCTCAGCCTGCTTCTGGTCGTAATCGCTCTCGTCGAAGGTTACCAGGCTCTCAGAGTACAGCGAGTAGGGAGAGGTAGTACCGGCAGGAATGATGTTGCCCTTGTACAGCTTCAGCTTTACAGAGCCGGTAACGTACTTGTTGGACTCATTGGCGAAAGCGGTGAGCGCCTCCTGCAGGGGGGAGTACCACTTGCCGTTGTAGATCAGGTCAGCATAGTCCACCGCCAGCTTCTGCTTGACGTGCAGGGTGTCCTTATCCACGGTCAGCATCTCCAGCTGCTCGTGGGCGAAGTACAAAATCGTGCCGCCGGGAGTCTCATAAACGCCCCGGTCCTTCATGCCCACCAGACGGTTTTCCACGATGTCGATGATGCCAATGCCGTTGGCGCCGCCGATGGCATTCAGCTTCTCAATGATCTTGGAAGCCTTCATCTTCTCGCCGTCCAGAGCAACAGGTGCGCCGGCCTCAAAGTCGATGGTTACATATGTAGGAACGTCGGGTGCCTGCATGGGAGAAACGCCCATTTCCAGGAAGCCGGGCTTGTCGTACTGAGGCTCGTTGGCGGGATCTTCCAGATCCAGGCCCTCGTGGCTCAGGTGCCACAGGTTCTTATCCTTGGAGTAGTTGGTCTCACGGCTGATCTTCAGAGGAACATTGTGGGCCTCTGCGTAGTCGATCTCCTCGTCACGGGACTTGATATCCCACTCACGCCAGGGAGCGATGATCTTCATCTCGGGAGCAAAGCGCTTGATGGCCAGCTCGAAACGGACCTGGTCGTTGCCCTTGCCGGTTGCGCCGTGGCAGATGGCGTCAGCACCCTCAGCCAGAGCGATCTCTGCTAATTTTTTGCCGATGACAGGACGGGCAAAAGCCGTACCCAGCAGGTAGGTCTCATACTTGGCGTCCATCTTCATAGCGGGGATGATGATCTCGTCCACCATCTCGTCCACCAGATCAGCCACGATCAGCTTGGATGCGCCGGTGGCCAGAGCCTTGGCTTCCAGACCCTCCAGCTCGTCGGCCTGACCGACGTTGCCGGCAACGGCGATGATCTCACAGTTGTTGTAATTCTCCTTCAGCCAGGGGATGATGATAGATGTATCCAGGCCGCCGGAATAGGCCAAAACTACCTTTTTAATATTCTCGTTATTCATAATATGCCTCCGTGTATTCATTGGTTTACACGGATTATACATCTATTATTTATAAAAGTCAATAGCGAACTTATAAATATTCAATCATTTTGTATATTTAATTAAAAATCGGCTCTTTTCCCCGCCGGTGTTGTAAAAAGCATACAAAGCTTTTCTGTTTGTAAGCACTTGACAAACAAGTGTCCGTGTACTATAATACATTTAATTTCATACCAAACCGTTGAGGCGGGGATAAAGGCAATGATGCCCATACAGAGAGTCTGTGTTGCTGAGAGTCAGGCAGGAAACAAGTTGTCAAATGGGCCGCTGAGGGTGCAGTAAAATGTGAATATATTCACAGAGTATTCTGCAACGTGTGGGCATACGTCAGTTGCCGGGGATATGCAGGTATCCCGTCAAGCGCATAGGATTTCCTATGAATTCAAGGTGGCACCGCGGATCGTAAATTCGCCCTTGACAGTATTTCTGTCAAGGGCTTTCATTTTTAGGAGGTATTTACAATGATTCTGAACAATGTGGATTTTGAGACCTATTTCCGGCATTATCCCGATGATAAGGGCTATTTCGGCCGTTACGGCGGCTGCTACATCGCCCCGGAGCTGCAGAAAGCTATGGAGGAAATCACCCAGGCTTATTTCACCATTGCCCAGTCCCGCCAGTTTATCGCCGAGCTGCGCCGCATCCGCAAGGAATTCCAGGGACGCCCCACCCCGGTGTCCCATCTGGAGCGCCTGTCCAACAAGCTGGGCAACGTCCAGCTGTATGTCAAGCGCGAAGATCTGAATCACACCGGCGCCCACAAGCTGAATCACTGTATGGGCGAGGTTTTGCTTGCCAAATATATGGGCAAGAAGAAGGTCATCGCTGAGACCGGCGCAGGTCAGCACGGCGTGGCTATGGCCACTGCCGCCGCCTATTTCGGTATGGAGTGCGACATCTATATGGGCGCTGAGGACATCAAGAAGCAAGCCCCCAATGTGGCCCGTATGAAGATCCTGGGCGCGAATGTTGTGGAGGTTACCGAGGGTCAGCAGACTCTGAAGGAAGCCGTCGATGCCGCCTTCGCCGCCTACGCCAGAGAGTATAAGGACTGCATTTACTGCATCGGCTCGGTAGTCGGTCCGCATCCGTTCCCGATGATGGTCCGGGATTTCCAGCACGTGGTGGGCGAAGAGGCCCGGGCGCAGTTTGTGGATATGACCGGTCATCTGCCGGATGCCATCGTGGCCTGCGTGGGCGGTGGCTCTAATGCCGCCGGCTTCTTCTCCGGCTTCCTGAATGATCCCGTGGATATTTACGGCATTGAGCCTCTGGGCCGCGGCACGGCCCTGGGCGATCACGCCGCCAGCCTGCAGTACGGCACAGAAGGCATTATGCACGGCTTCAACAGCGTGATGCTGAAGGACGAAAACGGCGATCCTGCGCCCGTTTACTCCGTTGCCAGCGGTCTGGACTATCCCTCCAGCGGCCCGGAGCACGCATTCCTGCGGGATTGCGGCCGCGTCAAGTACGATGTGATCAACGATGACGAGACCATTGACGCTTTCTATGAATTGGCCCGCCTGGAGGGCATTATCCCCGCCATCGAAAGCGCCCACGCGGTTGCTTACGGTATCAAGCTGGCCAAGAAAATGGGCAAGGGCAGCGTGCTGATCAACCTCTCCGGCAGAGGCGACAAGGATATGGACTATATCATCGAAAAGTACGGTATTCGCTGAATTTCTAAAACAAACGCCTTGGCCCCCTCTTTACGCAACGTCGATACTTTACGTGTCATTGCGAGGAGGGCGATAGCCCGACGTGGCAATCTCCTGAAATCAGAGGTTGTACCGGGGGATTCCCACGGGCCTAACGGCCCTCGGAATGACAGGTATTTTTCTTCTTAGCATTAAAAATGGGATGCTTTCGCATCCCATTTTTGTTATTTACCCGGATTTCCGGCGGTGTCGGCACCGTCGCCTGTCAGGCCAAGCCGCTTGGCGGCATCCTCGCGCATCTTGTACTTGAGGACCTTGCCAGCTGCATTCATCGGGAAAGAATCCACAAATTCAATATACTTGGGCACTTTGTGCCGGGCCATACTGGCCTTGATATAGGCGGTCATCTCCTCCACAGTAACGCTTCCGGGCTCTTTCAGAATCACGCAGGCCATAATCTCTTCGCCGTACTTCTTGTCCGGCACGCCGATGACCTGAACATCCTTGGTCTGGGGGTGGGTGTAGATGAACTCCTCGATTTCCTTGGGGTAGATATTCTCGCCACCGCGGATGATCATATCCTTCAGTCGGCCGGTAATGCGGTAATTGCCCGCTTCGTCCCGGCAGGCCAGGTCGCCGGAGTGGAGCCAGCCTTCCGCATCCACGGTGTCCTTGGTGGCCTGGGGCATCTTATAATAGCCCTTCATCGTGTTATAGCCACGGGAGCAGAACTCGCCGTTGACGCCGTCCGCCACTTCCAGACCGGTCTCAGGATCAATGATCTTGCACCGCACGTGGGGGAAGGCGTAGCCGACGGTATCGGTTCGGACTTCCAGGGGATCTGTCCAGCTAGACATGGTCGAGCCGGGGGCAGATTCCGTCTGACCGTAGACGCTGACGATGCCGGTCATATTCATCTCGTCCGGCTGAGCCGCACGGCGCATCAGCTCCGGCGGGCAGCCTGCGCCGGCCATAATGCCGGTGCGCATATGGGAGAAGTCGGTCTTGCGGTAGTCCGGATGGTTGAACATCGCAATGAACATCGTGGGCACGCCGTTGAAGCAAGTGATCCGCTCCTGATTGATGCAAGCCAAAGAAGACTTTGCCGAGAAATACGGCAGCGGACACAGCGTAGCGCCGTGGGTCATAGACGAGGTCATAGACAGCACCATACCGAAGCAGTGGAACATCGGCACCTGGATCATCATCCGGTCCGCGGTGGAAAGGCCCATCCGGTCGCCGATACACTTGCCGTTGTTGACCACGTTATAATGGGTTAACATAACACCTTTTGGGAAGCCCGTGGTACCGGAAGTATACTGCATATTGCACACATCGTTGGGCCGGACCGCGGCGGCCATACGAGCCACCTGCTCGGGGCTCACCAGATCTTTGCGGGCCATCGCCTCGTCAAAGGTCAGGCAGCCGGGCTGCTTGAAGCCAACGGTGATCACATTGCGCAGGAACGGCAGCCGCTGGCAATGCAGAGGCTCGCCGGCCTTGAGCTTTGCCAGCTCCGGGCACAGCTCGTTGATAATGCCCCGATAATCAGAATCCAGGCAGGACTCGATCATCACCAGCGTATGGGTATCAGACTGGCGCAGCAGGTACTCCGCCTCGTGGATTTTATAGGCAGTATTTACGGTTACCAGCACCGCGCCGATCTTGGTGGTGGCCCAGAAAGTGATGTACCAGGCGGGCACATTGGTGGCCCAGATGGCAACCTTGCTGCCGGTCTTGACACCCATAGAAACCAGCGCCCGAGCAAAATCATCCACATCCTTCTGGAACTGGCGATAGGTGCGGGTATAGTCCAGGGTGGTGTACTTAAATGCATACTGATCCGGGAATTCTTCCGTTACCCGATCCAGCACCTGAGAGAAGGTCAGGTCGATTAGCTCGTCCTTTTTCCAGATGTACTGGCCGGAGCCATCGTGGTTGAAATACAGCGACTTTTTCTGGCTTCTGGTGCTTTCAAAACGGCTCATATAGTTTACATAATACGGGAAGATCACATCCCGATCCTGCAGCTCCTCCTGCCAGGCCGGCTTCCACTCCAGAGAGAGGAAACCGTCGTAATTGACGGAGGACAGCGCCCGCATCACATCGTCCAGGGGCATCGTGCCCTCACCAATGACCTGGTATGCGCCGGAATCGTCAGAGTCCCGCAGATGGACGTGGCAGACATAGCTGCCCAGGTTTTTAATCGTGGTGTCGCCGCTTTCGTTAAAGTCGCGGTAAGTATGATGGACATCCCACAGCGCGCCCAGATTGTCGCTGGCAAAGGTATTCAGCAGATTGCGAAGCCGGCCGGTGTCGGCATAAATGCCGCTGGTCTTCAGCAGAATGGTTACATTCAGCTTCTCGGCAGTAGGAAGCAGCGCATTCAGGTTGCTTGCCACCTGCTCCTCATTATCGGTCAGGGCGCAGGCTGCCACATAGCTAACCTGGGTATTGTGGGCAACTTCCAGCAGGGACTGCAGGTACGCCACACAGCTATCGTCCTGAGACAGGTCATAAGACGTGTCAAAGCAAGGGATCTGCAGCTTCTTTTCCCGCAGCTGGCGGGCAGTAGCCGCCGCCTGATATTTATGGAAAGGACCGCTCCGATCCAGCATCGGATCGAATTTGGGCAGATTATAGACCTCGATGCCGGAAAATCCCATTTCCAGCGCGGTCTGCATCATTTCATCCCAGGAAAGGTCTGTCCAGCCCCGGGTGGAAAAGGAAAGTTTCATACCGCTTCCTCCTCGTAGACGATTTTATTCAGGGCGCTGATGTAGGCGTGGATGCTGGCGCCCACGATATCGGTGGAAATGCCGCGGCCGGAGTACACCTTGCCGCCGCTGCGCAGCTTGACCACGGTCTGGCCCATAGCCTCCCGGCCCTCGGTAACCGCCTGGATCTGGAAATCATCCAGCTCATAATGGCAGCCGGTGATCTGCTCGATGGCCAAAAATGCGGCATCAATGGGGCCGTCGCCAATGCAAACGCCCTCCAGCTTCGCGCCATCCTTATTTAATGTAAGGTGTGCCGTTGCGGAAACGGTATTGCCGGCGGTGATCACATAGGTATTCAGCACGTATGTGGGCGGCACCTGCATCGCAGCGGACGCTACGATGGCATCCAGCTCCTTGGCGCTGACGCGCTCTTTCTTGGCGGCGATGGTCTGGAATGCTTCAAAAACCTTCTGGGCATCGTCCTCAGACAGGTCATAGCCCAAGCGCTCCACCACCTTCGTAACGGCGGAAATATCATCGTGGACAGTTAAGTAAACGCCGGAATCGTCGTCGCGAACGCCGTTGTCGAAAGGAGAGGTCTTTTTGCGGCCGGTCTGGCACATCCAGGCGATCTGCTCCACGGTGCGGCTCAGCTGCGTGCTGCTGACGGAGCAGGCGGCATCAAAGCTTTCGCCCCGGGTGCTGATGACACGGGCCACGCTGGCAAGGGACGCATTGCCCACAGGATACGCCGCGGCCTTTACCTCCACCGCGCCCTGGCGGATGGCGGCGATCACGCTGGAATCAGCCATTGCCAGGCTGTCCACGCAGGAAACGCCCACAGCTACATTTGCAAGACAGGGATTTGCCTCGCACACGGAAGACACAAATGCAGCGAACTCATCGGGCAGCATCGTGCCGGCGGTATCGCACAGCGTAACAGTGGTCACGCCGGCATCCACAGCGGCAGAAATGACCTGGGCCAGGAACGCGCCGTCGCTGCGAGTGGCATCGTCGGC
>JAFTUO010000053.1 GCA_017466215.1 Oscillospiraceae bacterium
CGTCGGAGCAGATGGGCACATAGATGCCGGTCTCCTTGAAATACTCATCACGGGCTGCGGCAACCTCAATCAAAGCCGTTGCCTGACCGCGGCCGATGCCCTTGGTCTCGCGGGTGATGCAGATAGAGCCGCCACCGATACCGACCTTGATGAAGTCCGCGCCGGCCTCAGCCAGGAAGCGGAAGCCGTCCCGGTCCACAACGTTGCCAGCACCGATCTTTACGGTGTCGCCGTAGTGCTCGCGGACCCAGGCGATGGTCTTCTGCTGCCAGCAGGTGTAGCCCTCAGAGGAGTCGATGCAGATCACATCTGCGCCGGCCTCCAGCAGAGCGGGGATGCGCTCCGCGTAGTCCCGGGTGTTGATGCCTGCGCCAACCAGATAGCGCTTCTTGTCGTCCAGCAGCTCCAGAGGATTGGCCTTATGGGAGGAGTAGTCCTTGCGGAATACGAAGTACAGCAGGTGATCGTTTTCGTCAACGATGGGAAGGCTGTTCAGCTTATGCTCCCAGATGATGTCATTGGCCTCTTTCAGCGTGGTGTCCGCAGGAGCAACGATCAGCTTTTCCCGGGGGGTCATAAAGGTTGCCACCTTTTCGCTGGGATCCATACGGGAAACCCGGTAGTCCCGGCCGGTAACGATGCCCAGCAGCTTGCCGGTAGCCGTGCCGTCCTCGGTGATGGCCACGGTGGAGAAGCCGTTGCGCGCCTTCAGGGCCAGAACATCGGCCAGAGTGTTTTCGGGGGTCAGGTTGGAAGCGGAGACAACAAAGCCGGCCTTGTAGCCCTTGACACGGGCCACCATAGCGGCCTGAGATTCAATGGACTGGGAGCCGAAAATGAAGCTGATGCCGCCCTCTTTTGCCAGCGCAATGGCCAAAGTGTCGTTGGAGACGGACTGCATAATGGCAGATGTCATAGGAATGTTCAGGGAAATTGCCGGCTCTTCGTAACCCTTGCGGTACTTGGTCAGCGGGGTACGCAGAGAAACGTTCGCAGGAATGCAGTCTTCAGAGGTGTAGCCGGGGATCAGCAGATACTCGCTGAAGGTGCGGCTGGGCTCGGACATATAATGGGCCATTGTGATCTCCTCCTGATGGTAAAATATGTAGATTTATTACCCGTTAGTATAGCACAGCAGCGGCCACCGGTCAATAGGCTAGTTTGCAAAAAGTTGGTGTTTTCGCAGGCACCCTTGGCTCTCCCTTTGGGAGAGCTGGCAGCCGATCAGGCTGACTGAGAGGGCTGCTGGACACCTCCCCCGGGGGAAGGTTTACTCTCCGTAGGGGCGACCCTTGCGGTCGCCCGGCTGTAGGGGACGGGTCTCCCGTCCCGCGGGCGGCGAAACGCCGCCCCTACAAGCAAAATTTCCGGCAAATGAAAAAGAAGATGGACGTCTCGTCCATCTTCTTTGCTGTTAACATTAGCGGGAAACGGAAATGGTGGTCTTGCCGTCCTTGCGGCGGACAACGGCGATGCAGCGGGTATACTCTTGCAGGGATGCTTTGTCCCGGATGTCCTTGGGAGAGAAGCAATATACCTCGCAGGTCTCTGCGCCGTCGCCGGTTTTGGCGTTGGTTTCTGCGATTCTGTAACGGCAAAAGTCCCGGATAATGTCATAACAGGCATCGCCCTGGAATTTCTTCGGGAAAAGATCCACCTGGGCCATACGGATAGGCCGCTGATCGTAAGGAAGCGCCTGAATGTCGTCCAGGACGGCTTCATTGGCGGCGACAAAATCGTAATACATATCAATCAGCCGGTCTTCGGGATACTTTTCTGACAGATACTGATAAACCGGCTGCAGATACGCCCAGGTCTGGAAGAAGATCGGGAAAAACCGCAGCTTGGTGCGCAGGGGCGTTTTGTACTCCAGCAGGTGCGGGAACAGCTCCGGATGCGCGTCGATCAGATCGCTGCACTCCGGCAGGAAGCTGTCGCCGGTAATGTCAGAATATTGCTCCGCTTTGGTCATCTCAGAAAGATGCCGCCGGGAAAGCTCCGTTCCTGCCAGGAACGTGCAAAGGTGGGTCTGAATGGCGACCTTCCTCATCTTCAGCAGATCGGCGATCAGACGCATCGTCTGGCACAGATCCTCCTCGGTTTCCTCCGGGAAGCCGAAAATGAAGGAAGCGATGATCTTGCAGCCCTTTTGCGTCAGATAGGATATGAGGGGCAGAGCGTTGCTCAGATCCAGATTTTTGTTGATCAGCTTTTGCATCCGCTTTGAGCCGGTTTCGATGCCGATGTAAATGCCCTCCATACCGGATGCGGTCATAATATCGATCAGCTCCGGGTCAATGCAGTCCAGCCGCGCGCTGCAGCTCCAAGTGATGGGAAAGTCCAGTCCTTGCAGCAGACGGCAGGTTTTAATGACGGACTCCCGGTTCAGCGTGAACATATCGTGGGAGAGGGAAAAAGAGGTAACGCCGAACTGCTTGTGGAGCTGTTTGATCTCTTCTACGATGCGCTCCGGACTCTTCAGGCGGAATTTTCTTCCCCAGAAAGCGTTAGTGCTGCAATAGGTGCAGCCAAAGGGGCATCCGCGGCCCACATCAATGGGGAATTTGGCTTTTTTTGCAGACTCCGGTGTTTCCAGGTGATGCAGGAAGGAATAATCGACGGCTGGCAGGGAGTCCAGGTCCTTCAAAAGCGCCGGGCGGGGATTGGTTTTGACAGCGCCGTTTTCCCGGTAGACAAGGCCGTCAACGGTTGTATCCGGCGCGCCCCGCAGCAAAGAGGAGAAGAAGGGAACGATGGTGGTCTCGCCCTCGCCGCAGCAG
>JAFTUO010000054.1 GCA_017466215.1 Oscillospiraceae bacterium
AGGTTTCGTTTGACAATGGATAGTTTTTCTTCTTTGCTCCGTACAGTGTATTTTCTTGCCATATTACCACCTCCAAATCTATAATAGCATAAAAAATAATGGCAGGCACTTTCGTGTCTACCATTATTTTATCACTTCAGCAATGCACCTCGTTTTTATTTATCCGTTTACGCGATCTTCAATGCGCGCCAGCGCGTTTTTCATTGCTTCGTAATCTTCCGCGGTTACCGCATCAATACTGCGATTTTCGTAAGCCGTCAGGGCTTCCCGGATCCGCAGCAGTTTGACTTCACCGATTTCGCTTTCATAGCGATAGATCGGCACATAGGAATAATCCGAAACCGACGCCTTGCCGGTTGCGCCATCTTTGGTGATCTCCAGATCCAGGATCACCGAATAATTCGTGCCGGCCTTGTCGCCGTCGCCGAAGAAATCTCCCAGCGAATAGGCAATCAGCATTCCCGTATCGGCATCAAAGCCGATCTTCTGCACGTAATGGGGGTGCGTGCCCACGATGGCATCCACGCCGCCATCGGCCATAATTTCGATGATCTCCTGCTGGGTCTTGCTGACCTGGTCGTTAAATTCGCTGCCCCAATGCAGCAGCGCAATGGTGATATCCGGCTGCTGCTTGTCGATGGCCTTCAAAACCGATTGAATGCCATCCTCGTCCACCTTTTGGTAGGCGCTGTTGTAATCTTCATACAGAAGATTCACGCAGTGCTCGCTGCCGCCGGGGAGGCCTCTGCCGTCCATACCCTTGGTAAAGGCGGTGATAGCAATGCGGATGCCGTTCACTTCCCGGATCAGGAAGCCCTGATAGCGCTGAAACTGTTCTTCGGTGGCGTACGTTCCCACGCTCTGCATTCCGGCGCTGCGGATACCGTCCAGCGTAGAAGACAGGCCCAAAATGCCGTTGGTGATGGACTTGGAATTTGCGGTCTGCAAAATATCCACACCGGCACCCCGCAGCGCCTGCACCAATTCCACCGGGGCAGAATTGTGCTTCGAGCCGTAGGGCTGTTCGTAAAGGTTGCCCTCAAAATTCAGCGTCGTCAGATCGCCACCAGAGAGTACGGGCATCACATCCAGAAAAACGTCAGAATAATCAAGCTCGCTGCCGCCGGCAGCAACCACCTTATCCGTTACATTCACATCGCCGCCGGCGACAAAGTGGATAACGGTGTCTTCGCCCACCTGGGTATCGCCGCCGGTTCCCGGCGTTTCAGAATCAGAGGGCCGCAGCAGGATCACCGCCGCCACAATACCCGCCAGCACCGCCACCGCGGCGATGGCGATACCGATCTTCGCGCCGACAGAAAGAGCGGATCTATTCACTTTTCTGCCAAAACGCGCCATAGTGTTCCCTCCGTAATTATTTCGGGTATCATTTTACACCATTTCACCGGATAACACAAGTACAATCTTAAGAAATCCTTGCGCCGTTGACAGATCCCGGTTTTTTGATTACAATAGGAACATCTTAACTG
Source organism: Oscillospiraceae bacterium (assembly GCA_017466215.1). Classification (GTDB taxonomy): domain Bacteria; phylum Bacillota; class Clostridia; order Oscillospirales; family Oscillospiraceae; genus Faecousia. The sequence goes on from JAFTUO010000054.1 coordinate 1,491, forward strand.
CAAAGGAGTATTTTACTATGAAACGGTTATCCCCCGGCGTCAGATTCCTCCTTGGTTTTATCACGTTCCTGCTTTGCGTGGTGCTGTTTGTAACTGCCATTGCAGGCATTGCCGTATCCAATGTGGTGCAGATCCTCTCCTCCCAGGAAAACCTGGAGACCCTGCTGCGGCAGGTGCTGTATGTGGATATGCTCCATCCTGCCACCACCCGCAACGCACCCCTGGGCAACGCCCCTGCCCTGCGGCAGACCCCTGTCAAGACCCTTGCACCTGCCGACATCCGGCTGTCTGAGCAGCAGACTGCCACCTCGATGGTGGAATGGATCTACGATGCTCTGGCTGAGGACTTTGGCGATGAGCTGCAGGTAGATCTGGAAACCGTTAAGGAATTCGTGGAGCGCTCCACCCTGGACGATTTTCTGGTAGAAAAGGGCGCTATCCTGATCAACGATATGTACACCGGTGAAAGCACCATCACCCTGGGCGCAGACGAGATTCAGGCCAAGATCGAGGAAAATGCGGCTCTGATTGAGGAATACTTCGGCGTTCCCGTGGACACGCAGGTCATCACCGACGTTACCAACATCATTGAAGAAAATGAATATGTGGATCGGATCGAGGAAGAGGGCATCGTCAATATTATCCTCAATCCCGAAGGCACCGAAACCCCCGACGGTATGGATAACCCAAACAGCGTCGATACCGAGCAGATCCAGCAGACTATCGACCTGGCCCGTACTGTACTGTCCCTCACCACCGTCCTGATCTGCGGCGGCGCTATTGTGCTGCTGCTGGCGCTGATCCTGCTTGTGAATATGAAGCAGGTCTGGGTGGGCCTGAACAAGGCCGGCGTTACCCTGATGCTGGCGGCGCTGCCCTTTGTGGCGCTGACCGTAGCCGTATGGACCGTTCCTGCCGGTTGGGCTCTGACATTCGGTCTTCCCGCAATCGTTGAGACCGTTGCCAACGCCATCGTAAACATCAATTCCGTTATCTGCATTGGCGTGTTTGCCTTTGGTCTGCTGCTGTTGATCGCCGGCATCGTTACCTACTGCATTGTGCGCAGCAAGCGCAAGAAGGCAGCGGCTCTGGCAGCCATTGAGGAGGCCGTCATCGCCGAAGCCCCCCTTGCCGAGGTAGAATTCCCCGCTGAGGAAGAAGCCTCTGAGGAGGAGATCGCCGAAGAAGAGGCGGATGTGGAAGAAGCCGAGGAAGACATCGACGAAGAAGAAACTGAGGAAGATGTCGAAGAAGAAACCGAAACTGTCTAATCTATATACAAACAACCGGCCTCCATTACGGAGGCCGGTTTTTCTTGGCTCTCCCTTTGGGAGAGCTGGCAAAAATCTCTGATTTTTGACTGAGAGGGTTTCTTCTCTTTCCCTCTCCGCCCAGTGTGCGCACTGGGCACCTCTCCCAAAGGGAGAGGCAAGTGAGATTGCTTAAAAATCCGGAATAAAGCTTTGCGTTGCGGAGTCGGCTTCCTGAGTGAAACCCTCCAAATCGTTCAAATACATCCAGCTAAGGACGGCGTCGTATTCTTCGTCGCTGACTTTGCGGTCAAAGGGCGCGCTCAGGCCGCCCATCGGCGTATACTGCCGCATCAGGCTCACCAGCACCTGACCGGGGGCAAAATTTTCGCCGATCCAGTCCAGCACCTTCAGCGAATTGTCCACACAGCCGGGCAGGATCAGATGGCGGATGATTACACCCTTAACCACCTTTTCTCCCTGCCATTGCACCGGGCCAGCCTGGCGCACCATCTCCCGGATGGCCTGACTTGCCACGGCAAAATAATCCGCCGCACCAGACAGCTGCGCCGCCAGCGCGCAGTCCACATACTTCATATCCGGCAGGTAGATATCCACCTTGCCTGCCAATGCGCGAATGGTATCCACAGCTTCATAGCCGCCGCAGTTATAGACCACCGGAACGCTCAATTTCTCTTCCAACGCCGGCAGGATCGTGGGCAAATAATGGCTGGGCGTAACGAGGTCAATATTCTCCGCGCCGTCTGCGATCAGCTGCTCCATCATCGCCCGAAGCTGGGCACTATCCACTTCTTTTCCCACAGGCTTCCCGGAGATCGCCCGATTTTGACAGTATTTGCAGCCCAGGGTGCAGCCGCCGAAGAATATGGCGCCGCTGCCGCCACTGCCTGCCAGAGCCGGCTCTTCCCACTTATGGAGCATCGTCTTTGCCACCAGCGCTTTGTCGCTGCCGCCGCAAAAGCCCCTTTCGCCCCGGCTGCGGTCAACCCCACAGGCACGGGGACACAGCTTACAGCTTGCGTAATCCATCGCCATCACCTCTTATATTTATTGTAACACCCTTTTTCCCAATACTCAAGCTTTACCCAGCCGGATTTTTATGCTATGATGGCGTTAGAAAGAGGTGTTCCCGATGAAAATTCGTAACGCAAAGGAAAAGGATATTCCCGGCATTTTGGCTCTGCTTCAGCAGGTGGGCAAGGTCCACAGCGATCTTCGCCCCGACATTTTCCCTGCCGGTGCGCTGAAATATGACGAAAACGCCCTGGCGCAGCTTCTGCAGGACGAAAGCCGCCCCGTTTTCATTGCGGATGTGGATGGCAAGGTCGCCGGCTACTGCTTCTGCGTGCATAAGGTGATCGAAAACACCGCGCTGTCCGTGGGTCGGCAGGAGATATACATCGACGATCTTTGCGTGGACGAACACCATCGCCGTATGGGAATCGCGAAAGCGCTGTACGACCATACGCTGGCCTACGCCAAAGAAATCGGCTGCGATATGATCACGCTCCACGTCTGGAACGGCAACGACGGAGCGATCCGCTTTTATGAACAGATGGGTATGAAGCCCCGGTATATTATGATGGAAGTTCCCGTGGAGGAATGAAAATGCTGATCAGAAATCAAGTTTACGAGGCCACCGTTTCCGACTACACCGCTGAAGGTCAGGGCGTTGCCAAAATCGAGGGCTGTGCTGTATTCATCCCCAACGCCATCGTGGGGGAAAAATGCACGGTGCGCATCGAAAAGGCGCAGAAAACCTGGGCGACCGGCAAGATCGTGGAGCTTCTGGAAAAGTCCCCTCACCGGGTCAATCGGGATTGCCCTGTGGCGAAGCTTTGCGGCGGCTGCGACTTCTGGCATATGGACTATGAAGAGGAAACCCGCCTAAAAGCCGATCGGGTACTGCAGGCGCTGAATCGCATCGGCGGTGAATCGCTGGAGGAGCTCCCCATTCTCTCCTCCCCCACCTGCCACGGCTACCGCAACAAGGCTCAATACCCCGTGGCCGCCAAAAAGGGACGCGCCTACACCGGCTTCTATCGAGCCGGCACCCACAGCGTGGTGGAAAGCGGCCGGTGCCTGATCCTGCCGGAAATTACCGACAAGGTCAAGGATGCCGTTCTGGATTATGTAAACCAATATCGCATTTCCGTCTACGACGAGCAGACCGGAAAAGGCCTGCTGCGGCATATTTATGTCCGCCGGGGCGAGGTTTCCGGGCAGATTTTGGTCTGCCTGGCGGTAAACGGCAGGAAGCTGCCCCACGTGCCGGAGCTGATCGACCGCTTAAAGAAGATCCCCGGCTTTGCCACTCTGGTGCTCAGCGTCAACACCAAGAACACCAACATTATCTTGGGCGACGAATTCATCACCCTGTACGGCCCGGGGTATATTGAGGATACCCTTTGCGGTCTGAATTTCCGGCTGTCTCCCCGGTCGTTTTATCAGGTCAATCACCATCAGGCTCAGCGGCTGTACCAGTCTGCCATCGAGCTGGCCGGCATCACGAAAGCGGATACCGTGCTGGATCTGTACTGCGGCGTTGGCACGATTACGCTGGCGATGGCTTCTGCTGCCGGCAAGGTCATCGGCGTGTAGGTCATTCCCCAGGCGGTAGAGGACGCCAAGGACAACGCCAAGTGCAACGGCATCAAAAACGCCGAGTTTCTGTGCGCCGATGCCGGACAGGCAGCCCTGGCGCTGGCGGAAAAGGGCATCCATATTGATGTGGCTGTGGTCGATCCCCCCCGAAAGGGCCTGAACGCCGATACCATCGAGGCCCTTACCCAAATGTCCCCCCGGCGCATCGTGTACGTGTCCTGCGACCCGGCAACGCTAGCAAGAGATGTGGCACTCCTGAAAGAGCGTGGCTACGCCCTGCAAAAGGCAATGGCAGCGGATTTATTCCCCAGATGCGCCCACGTCGAATCCATCGTGTGTTTAACCCGGAAAGAGATCCACAGTATGAA
>JAFTUO010000055.1 GCA_017466215.1 Oscillospiraceae bacterium
GAAGGCTACTGGCATTGTCAGAAGAGTGGATGACCTCGGGCGTATTGTGATTCCCAAGGAGATCCGCCGCACACTTCGCATTCGTGAGGGAGATCCGCTGGAGATCTACACGGAAAAGGATGGTGGGGTGATCTTCCGCAAGTATTCACCGATGGGGGATCTGCAGGATTTCGCTGCCCAGATGTGTGAGGCCATTGGCTCCAACACCGGGCGCATTGCCGCGGTATCGGACCGGGATGCCATCATTGCGCTGTCCGGCGCGCCCAAGCGGGAGCTTCTGGACAAGCCCAATTCCCGGGAGCTGGGCAAGCTGATGGAGCAGCGGCGTAATTACCGCTACGAAAGCGGCACGCCTGCCATCCCTGCTGCCGAGGGCGCGGACTATCGGCTGGGCGTTGCTGCGCCCATTCTGTCCCAGGGCGATCTGATGGGCTGCGTGATGCTGCTGCTCAGCGAGGGGGATGCGCCCCTGACCGAGCCGGACCAGAAGCTGGCACAGACCGTGGCGGCATTCTTAGGCAAGCAAATGGAAAATTGACTCTCAAAATATCTCTGCCATCGGCAGAGATATTTCTTTTTCGGAAAAACCTTGCATTTTCTGCAAGGGGTGGTATAATTATACTACCAAAATTAAAAAAGGAGCGTTCACTATGGATATGATCAAGGCTTATTTCCCGTTTTCTTTTGACACCAAGGACGTCAAGACGCTGATCATCAAGATCGTTGTTTACATCGTCCTGGAGGCAATCGTTGGTCTGGTTTGCGGCCTCATCGGTCTCATTCCCTTCATCGGCGGCATTATCGGCTGGCTGGTGGGCACTGTTGTCGGTCTGTACTGCCTGGCCGGTATCGTGTTTGCCGTTCTGGACTACTTCAAGATCCTGAAATAAGAGCCCAATACATAAGTGTCCACCAACTGGTGGGCACTTTTTGTTTACTTTTTTGGGCGCAGGTGTTATACTGTTTCCAGAGACAGACAGGAGGCGATACGATGAAAAGAGGGGACACGCTCTATCAGCAGTATCTTGACATTCTGGCGGAGGAGCTGCAGCCGGCTATGGGCTGCACAGAGCCCATCGCCCTGGCCTATGCCGGCGCAAAGGCACGGCAGATTTTGGGCCGCTTGCCGGAGCGGGTAGAGATCCACGTCAGCGGCAATATCATTAAGAATGTGAAAAGCGTCATCGTTCCCAACACCGGCGGACTTCACGGCATCAGCGCGGCGGTCTGCGCAGGTATCGTCGCCGGCGATGCGGACAAGGTGCTGGAGGTCATCAGCTGCGTTACCGAGGTGCAGAAGCAGCAGCTGAAGGCATATATGGAGGTTACGCCGGTGGAGATCAAGCCGGCCAGCTCCTGCCTGGTGTTTGACATTGATCTTACGCTGTACAGCGGTGAAGATCAGGTGCGGCTTCGCATTATCAATCACCATACCAACATCGCCTACATAGAGAAAAACGGCCAGGTTTTGCAGTCTCTGCCCATCCAGGAGTCTTCAGAAGATCACCTGACGGACAAGTCCTGCCTGAGCATTGAGAGAATCGTGGAGTTTGCGGACATCGTAGCGCCGGAGGACATCCGGGAGCTGGTGGGCCGGCAGGTAAAATGCAATATGGCCATCGCCCGGGAGGGCATCGAAAACCGCTGGGGTGCAAACATCGGCAGCGTTCTGCTGCAGCGGCAGGGTGCGCTTCTGAGCAAGCGGGCGGCGGCTTATGCTGCGGCGGGCAGTGATGCCCGGATGAGCGGCTGTGAGATGCCGGTGATCATCCTTTCCGGCAGCGGCAATCAGGGTATTACCGCCAGCGTGCCTGTGGCAGTTTACGCCGAGGCGCTGGGAAAGACTGAGGAAGAAATGCTCCGGGCGGTCGCCTTGAGCGATCTGGTTACCATCCATCAGAAGACCGGCATCGGCCGGCTCAGCGCCTACTGCGGCGCGATCAGCGCCGGCTGCGGTGCAGGCGCAGGCATTGCCTATCTGCAGGGCGGCGGCTTCCGCGCTGTGGCGCATACGGTGGTCAATGCCATCGCCATCCTCTCCGGCACAATCTGCGACGGTGCGAAGCCCTCCTGCGCGGCGAAGATCGCTGCGGCGGTGGACGCCGGCATCCTGGGCTGGGATATGTACCAGGAGGATCAGCAGTTCTATGGCGGCGACGGCATCGTCACCAAGGGCGTAGACAAGACGGTGAACAATGTGGGCCGTCTGGCCCGGGAGGGTATGCGCCAGACTGACCAGACGATCCTGGAAATTATGCTCGATGAATAAAAGCCTTCCATTGTGGATATCCTATCAGCGAATCCAAACAATATGTGGAGGAAAAATATGAAAAAGTTTACAGCAATTTCTTTGGCGTTGGTTATGATTCTGGCTTTGATGGCAGGCTGCACCCGCGGCAATACCGAGTCCACGCAGCCCACCACCGACCCGACGCAGGCAAGCACCGGCACGACCGAAGCGCCTACGCAGCCGACTACGATGCCTACTGAGCCTACCCAGGCAGGCTCTGCCGCCACCACCACTTCTGCCCAGATCCTTGGTAGGATCTGGACGCAGTACGGTGAAAATGAGCGGTTTGCCAGCTACGGCGGTACGGTGGAGCATTCTCTCAGCGATACCCCCGGCGATCTGGATATGACAAACACCGAGGAGATCACCAGCAAGTACCTACTGCCGGCAGACCAGCTGAGCAATGTGGAAAGCGGCGCGTCCTTGGTGCATCTGATGAACAGCAATATCTTCACCGCCGCGGCTTTTCAGCTGAAGGACGGCGCAGATGTGCGCGATGTAGCCAAGGCCCTGCGGGACAATATCCAGAAGACCCAATGGCTCTGCGGTCAGCCGGACCATCTGCTGGTAGCAGATGTGGACGGACATCTTCTGATGGCCTTTGCTGAGAAGGGGGCAATGGACACCTTCAAGCAGAAGCTGAATACGGTCTATGCCGAAGCAACTATTATCTATGACGAGGCAGTAACCGCCTGATAGCACGCATATTTTCAGGAGGGCGTTGCCCTCCTGATTTTTTGTTTTCGACGAAAGAGGAAATTTTATGCTTTTTTCCAGCATTCCGTTTTTGTTTTATTTTCTGCCTGCGGTGGTCATCATCTATTTTCTGACCCCGTGGAAGCTGAAAAATGCCTTTTTGCTGCTGGCGAGCCTCCTGTTTTACGCCTGGGGTGAGCCGCGGTACGTATTTTTGATGGCTGCAGCGATCCTTTTGTTCTACCTCTACGGCATTGCCGTGGAAAAAAGCGAAAAGTACAGGAAGCTGTGGCTGCTTTGCGCGGTGCTGACCGGCGTGGCGATGCTGGCGGTGTTCAAGTACGCAGATTTCGCGCTGGACAACTGGAATCGGCTCACCGGTATGAGCGTTCCGCTGCTGAAATTCGCCCTGCCCATCGGCATCAGCTTTTACACATTCCAATGCGTCAGCTATGTGATCGACGTGTACCGCGGCCATACCACGGCCCAGCGAAACCTCATAAACTTCGGCACTTATGTTTCGCTGTTTCCCCAGCTGATCGCCGGGCCCATCGTGCGGTATGTGGATGTGGAAAAGGAGCTGGCAAGCAGAAAGACCGATGGGGAGGATTTCTCTGACGGGCTGTTTTTGTTCCTGGTGGGTCTGGGGAAAAAGGTGCTGATCGCCAATGCCTTTGGCCAGCTGACGGAGACCTTCCGGGCATCCCAGGACCTTTCCGTGCTGTTTTACTGGCTGTATGCCATTGCCTTTACCTTGCACATCTATTTCGATTTCTCCGGCTACAGCGATATGGCCGTCGGTCTTGGCAGGATCTTTGGCTTCCGTTTTCCGCGGAATTTCGACTATCCCTACACGTCGCGGAGCATTACGGAGTTTTGGCGGCGCTGGCATATGACGCTGGGCAGCTGGTTTCGGGACTATGTGTATATCCCCCTGGGCGGCAACCGGGTGAGCAAGGGCCGCTGGGTGGTCAACATTCTGGCGGTGTGGATGCTCACGGGCCTGTGGCACGGCGCAAGCTGGAATTTTGTAGTGTGGGGGCTGCTGTTTGCGGCGATGCTGCTGATCGAAAAATGGGTGCCCTTCCTGCAGAAAATGCCGGATATTTTGCGGCGGATGTATATGCTGCTCATTGTCATCCTCAGCTTCGTGATCTTCAATGCCAATACCCTGGCCCAGGCAGGCAGGGATATTGCCGGTATGTTCGGCTTCTCCGGTGTGCCGCTGGTGTCCGCCGAGGCGCTGTATTGTCTGAGAAGCTACGGCGTGCTGTTTGTCGTTGGTATCGTGGGCGCAACGCCGCTGGTGCGAAACACCGCAGGCAAGCTGGAACAGCGGTCTGTCGCCACCGTTTTGCGGCCGGTGATCGCTCTGGCGCTGCTGCTGATCTGCACCGCATTTTTGGTGGATGGCTCGTTTAATCCGTTTTTGTATTTTCGATTTTAGGAGTTTATATGAGAAGGAGAAAAATCATCGGCATGCTTTTGGTGGCGGCTCTTTGGCTGGGGCTGACCGGGTGGGCCTGGCTGCGGCCGGACACGGAGCTTTCCGTGACAGAGCGGCGGGAGCTGGCGCAGATGCCGGAAGTATCCTGGGAGAAGCTGCTGGACGGCTCGTTTATGCCGGATTTTGAAAGCTACACCCTGGATCAGTTCCCACTGCGAAACGGCTTCCGGAGCTTAAAGGCGCTGGTGCAGTATAAGCTGATGAATCAGCTGGACAACAACGGCATTTATATTGCCGACGGCAGCGCCGCGGCTCTGGAATATCCGCTGAATGAAGCGTCGGTGGAGCACGCCCTGGGGGTGTTCCAAAAGGTCTATGACCGGTATTTGGGTGAGAGCAAGGTCTACGCCGCTGTCGTGCCGGACAAGGGCTATTATCTGGCCCAGGAAAAGGGCTATCCCACGATGGACTACGAAAAACTGTTCCAAATGGTGGAGCAGGGGATGCCCTATGCAGATTATGTAAACCTAAATGATCTGCTGTCGGCTGCTGATTATTACCGCACCGACACCCATTGGCGGCAGGAAAACCTGCTGCCGGTGGCAAATCGCATTTGCGAAGTTATGTCAACCGAAAAGCCGGAGGGGCTGACCGCAAAAAAGCAGGAGCAGCCTTTTTACGGCGTCTATTATGGCCAGGCGGCGCTGCCGATGGATGCCGATGCCCTCTATACGCTGGAAGGCTCTTGGCTGGACAACTGCACGGTGTTTAACTACGAAACCGGCAAAACGACAGGCGTTTATGACTGGGGCAAGCTGACCGGCGACGACCTTTATGAGGTGTTTTTGTCGGGCTCTGTGTCGCTGCTGCGCATCGACAATCCCAATGCAACCACTGACCGGGAGCTGATCGTATTTCGTGATTCGTTCGGCTCGTCCCTTGCGCCGCTGCTGAGCCGGGGGTACAAGACGGTAACGGTGGTGGACATCCGCTATCTTTCCAGCGCGATGCTGGATCGGTTTATCGACTTTCACGGCCAGGATGTGCTGTTTCTGTACAGCACGCTGGTACTCAATAACAGCAATCAGCTGCAGTAAAAAAATGACCGCTGTGCCCGCATTTTGTGGGTACAGCGGCTGTTTTTTGCGGGAAATTGGCTTTTGTTGCACAAAAAATTGCAACAAAAGGCGAATTGTGCGTAATGGTGAAAGGAAAGCCCTTTCAATATTGATGCGATCACGAAAGGAGATGCTGATTTGATTGTTACGCATAAGCTGAAAATGAGTTTGGAGGAAGAGGAAATCCTGCAAAGGCTGGAAATGCCGCTGGGCGATGTAAGCACACGGAAAATCGAGATGCAACTGTACGCCAACAGGAAGCTGTGGACCATTCCGGAGAATGTTACGGTGCTGATCCAGTACAAAAAGCCCGATGGGACGGTTGGAGAATACGACACGCTGCCCGATGGGAGCGCTGCGTGGTCTGTGTATGACAACGTGCTTACGCTGACACTGGCACCGCAGGTTTTGACGGCGGTGGGCAGCGTGGTGCTGTATGCCAGTCTGTATCTGGAGGAAGCGGTGCTGCACACCTTCGCGGTGGAGATCTGTGTCAGAGCGCCTCTGGTCAGCCGCAGTGCGGTGCGTTCTGCCGGCTCGGAGGAATACTACTATGTGACCAATGTCCTGCGGGGCCCCATCACGGCCCAGACCGGCCAGATCCTGACGGCGGGGACGGTGGATGACTCCGGCAGAGTTACCCAGGTGGAGGCAATGGACACTGCAGATCTGGTGCGGGAAAAGAGCAATGCTGTACTGCATACGGCCCAGACGCTGACGGCCAGTCAACAGTTCCAGGCAAGAACCAATATTGCCGCCGCAAGCCAGGCAGAAGTTGACTTTTTGCTGGCGAAATTCAACGGAACTGGAATTGTTCTTGCAGACATAAAAACGGGCGAAAGGTATACCCTTTATGTGGAAAACGGCAAGCTGATTATGGAAAAGGAGTAACATATGGCAGTAACATTTTTAACCAATGAAGATGAAAGCCGGATCCTTGGTCTTGCCGCCCCAAGCGGCTACGGCTGGGGTGAAACCAAGGCGGCGACTATGCCGGATGATGATGCGAACAGCGCGCTGACGACAGGTCTTTACCGCGCCACAAGCGACAACGCCAATATCCCCGAGAACTGTCAGCTTGTTTTTACACAGGCGGCCAGCTCCGGATATATTTATCAAACTGCCTATTGCGACGGCGGTATTGCCTGGAGAACCAATGACCACAGTAGTTGGAGTGCGTGGAAATGGATTTCGGAAAGAAAGAAAAGCTACGAGCATATCGCTACCATCACCGTTGCACCCGATGCAGATGGCAACCTGCCGCAATATGTAACATTCTCGGTTGACAGCCTGGGAAGCGCCGTTGAGCTGACGGACTTTATGGTAAAGGCATACGCTGGCTTTGCAGACGGCAATCAATCTACATTGAGTATGAAAGTCAATGGCAGCAGTGTGATCTCCAACGGCGTGATTGGATCAATAAGCACCACCTGCCGCTCCTTTAATATCTTCTTCCGTTTGGAGGACGGCGGCTTTAAGCGAGTGGAGTATACCTCCAGCAGCCTGTCTGAAACCAGCTACAATCCCCAAACGGCGATCGAGCAATCCCGCTTGATCCCGCCGATAAGTACGGTGGCAGATGTGCCGATCACGAAAATCGAGATTTTCACAAACGCCGGCACCACCAAAGCCTGGGTCGAAGGCAGCACATTTGAACTGTGGGGCGTCCGCGCATAAATTCCATACAGCAGCAAGGCCTGCCGCATCATAAGCGGCAGGCCTTTTTGTTTGGGGTTGATTTTGCATAGGGAATAGGGTATAATATTCTTGATTTTTGTCCAAAAACTAAGGAAAATCCCGATTTATGCAGCCAGGAGGGTGCTATGCTGGTCAGTATTATTACGGTTTGCTATAACAGCGCGCAGACGGTCCGCAAGGCCATTGAATCCGTGCTGAATCAGACCTATCCCAATATTGAATACACCATCGTGGACGGGCTGTCTAAAGACGATACGGTGGAGATCGCTAGAAGCTATGAGCAGGCGTTCCGCGAGAAGGGCTACGCTTACCAGATCATCAGTGAGAAGGATAATGGCATCTACGATGCAATGAACAAGGGCATCCGTATGGCCTCCGGCGAGCTGGTGGGTATGATCAACTCCGACGACTGGTACGAGCCCATCGCGGTGGAAACGGCAGTGAAGGCTTATCAGGAAGCACCTTACGACCTATTTTACGGCGACATCAATCTGATCCGCTCCAACGGCCAGATCATTGTAAAGCGCTCCCGGCTGGACCGATTCCCCTCCAGCCGTCATTGGAATCACCCCACCACCTTTATCACGAAAAAAGCCTACGATGAGGTGGGCCTTTACCGCAATGAAGCCATCTATGACGATTTTGATCTGATTTTGCGGATGCGCCGGGCGGGGAAGAAAATTTGCATCAAAAACGTGGTGCTGGCGAATTTTAAGACCGGCGGCGTCAGCAACGAAAAGAGCATCAAAAAATGCATCCAGCGGATCAAAATCCGCTATAACAATTACCGCAACAACGGCTATAGCCCCCTGTACATTTTCGAAAGTGTGGCAATGGAGGTTGCGAAGCTGATCTTAAGCTGAGGAAAAACTATGAGTGAACAAACGTCCCTGTTTTTATCCCAGTCCTATCAGGACACCTGGGATGACTTTCAGCGCAGTCTGACAAGTGAATATTTTTCCTGCTGGGACTATGTGATCCTCACAGCATCCAACGAGCATCAGGCGTCCATTTTCCGCGCTCAGCTGGCAGAAAGAGAAGCGGCAGGCTTCCTGCCCGGCCGCACCCATTTTGCTGTTGTTCCCGATGCCGGCGGCAAGCGGGTAGGCTCTGGCGGTGCGACATTGGGCGTTTTGCGCTATATCGCGCAGCATTCCGGCAAGTCAGATTTTGCGGGCCTGCGGATCCTTACGATCCACAGCGGCGGCGACTCCAAGCGCGTGCCCCAGTATTCTGCCCTGGGCAAGCTGTTTTCTCCCGTGCCCCGGGAGCTGCCCGATGGCAGAACTTCTACGTTATTCGACGAATTGCTGATCGGTATGTCCTCCGTTCCCGGGAGAATCCGGGAGGGTATGCTGCTGCTGTCCGGCGATGTTTTGCTGCTGTTTAACCCCTTGCAGATCAACTATTCCGGCATTGGCGCGGCGGCCATCTCTTTCAAGGAAGATGTGGCCACCGGCAAGAATCACGGTGTGTTCTTACGCGGTGAGGACGGAAATGTCCGCAAATTCCTCCACAAGCAGTCGGAGGATGACCTGCGCCGCCAGGGCGCGGTCAACGAGCGGGGGAAAGTGGATATCGACACCGGTGCGGTGATCTTCTCCGCGGATATGATGACGGCGCTGTACGGCCTGGTCTGCGAGAACGGCGCATATTCTGACGAAAAATTCGGGAAGCTTGTCAATGAAACGGTGCGGCTGTCGCTGTACGGCGATTTTCTGTACCCGCTGGCAAGCGATTCTACCCTGGAGGATTTCCAGAAAGAAAAGCCGGAGGGAAGCTTCTGCCCGGAGCTGACCCAGGCGCGGATCGCAGTGTGGAATGCGCTGCGTCCATTCAGGATGAAGCTTTTGCGGCTTGCACCGGCAAAATTTATTCATTTCGGCACGACCCGGGAGATCCTGAAGCTGATGTGCAGCAGCATTCGTGATTATGCGCTGCTGGGCTGGAATGCCCAGGTCGGCAGCAGTATTCAAAGCGCCACGCCGGCCTATGGCAGCGTCCTTTCCCGGGGCGCGAGGGTTGGAGAAGACTGCTATCTGGAGGTCAGCTATGTCCACCGCAATGCCGTGGTGGGCGACCGGGTGCTGCTTTCTTATGTGGATATTCACGATGAAACCATCCCCTCTGACACGGTGCTCCACGGCTTGAAACAGCGCGACGGCAAATTCGTGGTGCGGATCTACGGAACGCAGGACAACCCCAAAGACGATCTGAGCAACAGCAGCTTCCTGGGGAATCTGCTGAAGCGTGTTGACGAAACGGAAATTTGGGACGGGGAGGACCGCTCCGCGTGGACAGCGAAGCTATATCCCGTGTGCGACAGCATCCGCGAAGCTGTGGCGGCGGCGCTGAATATTTATGAGCTGTGCCAGGGCAGGGGCGACCTGAACGCCTGGCGGCAGGCAACGCGGAAATCCCTTTGCTCCGGCTTTAACGATGCCGATCCCGACGCGCTGATCGCCTGGGACAAGCGGATGCAGGAGCTGGTGAAGATGGATAAGCTGGCCAAGCTGATCCAGGCGAAAGTCCCTGCCCGGGAGGCGAGGAAAGTCCTGAATGCCACGGCCCTGACCAAGATCCAGCAGCAGTGGCTTCAAAAGCGGCTGCAGCAGGCGGATTTTTCTGAGGCGATGCGCCTGCAGTATTATATTGGCACTGCCCTGGGCGGTGCAGAGGGCGCAAAGCATATCCGGGAATTTTTCCGGGTGATCCAAAGGACGATTACGGAAAATTCGCTGGAAAATCTGAAATATAACGATACCTGCAAGATCGCTAAAGATAAGCACGTGGTCAAGCTGCCCCTGCGGGTAAACTTCGGTGGCGGCTGGAGCGATACGCCCCCTTACTGCATTGAAAATGGCGGCACGGTGCTGAATGCGGCCATCGCGCTGGATGGGGAGCTTCCGGTGGAAGTAACGCTGGAGAAAATTCCCGAAAAGAAGATCATTTTCGACAGCCGGGATATGGATGCCCATCGGGAATTCGATACCATCGAGCCTCTGCAAAAGACCGGCGACCCCTACGATCCCTTTGCCCTGCAAAAGGCGGCGCTGATCGCCTGCGGCATCCTCCCTGCAGCCGGTGGCAATCTGGATGAGATCCTGGCCCGGCTGGGCGGCGGCATCTCGATGCATTCTGAGGTTACCAATGTGCCCAAGGGCAGCGGTCTGGGTACCAGCAGCATTCTCTCCGCCGCCTGCGTGAAGGCTGTGTTCGAGTTTATGGGAATTGCCTATACCCAGGATTCGCTGTACAGCCACGTGCTGTGTATGGAGCAGATTATGGCCACCGGCGGCGGCTGGCAGGACCAGGTTGGCGGCCTGACCGGCGGCATCAAGTTCATCACCACCGAAGCCGGACGAGACCAGAAGATCCGGGTGGAGCAGGTGGAGATCTCGCCGCAGACCCGGCAGGAGCTGGGAGAAAGATTCGCCCTGATCTATACCGGTCAGCGGCGGCTGGCCCGAAACCTGCTGCGGGAGGTGGTCGGCCGATATGTGGGCAATGAGCCGGATTCCCTGCAGGCTTTAAGCGAGATCCAGCAGCTTGCGCGAAAAATGCGTGCTGCGCTGGAGCAGGGGGATGTGGACGCCTTTGCCCGGCTGATGAACGAGCATTGGGCGCTGTCCCAGAAAATCGACGCCGGCAGCACCAATACGCTGATCAACCAGATTTTTGAGAGCGTAAACGACCTGATCGACGGCAAAATGGTCTGCGGTGCAGGCGGCGGCGGTTTCCTGCAAGTGATCCTGAAAAAAGGCGTTTCCGGGGAAAAAGTCCACCAACGGCTGAAGGAAATTTTCCAAGATACCGATGTGGATATTTGGAACTGTACGCTGGTCTGAACAATTAACAAAAAAAGGATGCGCAAGCCTCTGCTTGCGCATCCTTTTTTGCCAGGAATGGCTCTGAAAATCAAATCTTTTCCTTGATTTTTACTGTATTATACAGTATACTCTAATATGAAACATTATGGATAAGTATATCCTTTTGCAAGATAATGCGATATTTTGGAGGATGACGAGATGTCGATTGCAGCGCTCAATAAGAAAATTTGGCTGGCAACGCCTACAATGCACGGCGATGAGCTGAAATATATGACTGAGGCCTATGATACAAACTGGATGTCCACCGTCGGCGCGAATATCAATGAGGTGGAGCGCATTGCTGCTGAGCAGGCGCAGAAGAAGCATGCGGTTGCGCTGTCGTGCTGTACCGCTGCGCTGCATCTGGCAGTAAAGCACGCAGGCGAGACCCTTTACGGCAGACCTGCCGTCAGCCACGGCGCATTGGAGGGCAAGCGGGTATTTTGCTCGGATATGACCTTTGACGCCACGCTGAATCCCGTTGTTTATGAGGGCGGTATTCCCGTGTTTATCGACACGGAGGAAGCTTCCTGGAATATGGACCCGGTGGCGCTGGAGAAGGCATTTGAGATGTACCCGGAGGTCAAGCTGGTTGTAGCTGCAGAGCTGTACGGCTTCCCCGGACGGATGGATGTTATCAAGAAAATCTGCGAAAAGCACGGCGCGCTGCTGGTCGAAGATGCGGCCGAAGCGATGGGTGCTACCATTGACGGAAGACAGTGCGGCTCTTTCGGCGATTATTCCGCCATCAGCTATAACGGCAACAAGATCATTACCGGCACGTCCGGCGGCTGCCTGCTGAGCGACGATATTGAGGTCGCCAACAAGGCCCGTAAGTGGTCCACCCAGGCCAGAGAAAATGCCCCCTGGTATCAGCACGAGGAGGTTGGCTACAACTACCGGATGAGCAATGTGATCGCCGGTGTGGTAAGAGGCCAGTATCCTTATCTTGAAGAGCATATTGCACGGAAGAAGGCAATTTACGAGCGCTATCAGCAGGGCCTTGCAGGCCTGCCGGTGCAGATGTGCCCCATTACGGAGGGCACAGAGCCGAACTATTGGCTCAGCGCGATGATCATTGACCGGGAAGCTATGTGCAAGCAGGTCAGAGACGACGCAAATGCGCTGTATGTAAAAGAGCCGGGCAAGACCTGCCCTACAGAGATTCTGGAAAAACTGGCTGCGTACAATGTTGAAGGCCGCCCCATCTGGAAGCCGATGCATATGCAGCCGATGTACAGAATGCACGAGTTTATCACCCGCAGCGGCTCCGGTCGGGCCAAGACCAATGCGTATATCGCAGGCGGCGTGGCAGATGTGGGTGCGGATATTTTTGATCGCGGCCTTTGCCTGCCCAGCGATATCAAGATGACGACCCAGGAGCAGGATGCGGTGATCAGCCTGATCAGAAGCTGCTTCGATTGAGGTACATAAGCTATGTATGCAAAGTGTTTGAAGCGCGTGATGGACTTTACCCTGTCGCTGTTGGCGACTTTGGTGCTGTCTCCGGTGCTGCTGATCCTGACGGTGCTGGGCGCTGTGAAAATGAAGGGAAATCCCTTCTTCACCCAGCTGCGCCCGGGTAAGGATGAGAAGATCTTCCGGATGATCAAGTTCCGCACGATGACCTGTGAAAAGGATGCCGAGGGTAACCTTTTGCCCGATGAGCAGCGGCTGACAAAATACGGCAAGCTGCTGCGCAGCACCTCTTTGGATGAGCTGCCGGAGCTGATCAATATCCTCAAGGGCGATATGTCCATCGTGGGCCCGAGACCGCTGCTGGTGCAGTATCTGCCCCTTTATAACGATGAGCAGCGCCGCCGCCACGAAGTGCGCCCCGGCATGACCGGCTATGCCCAGGTCCACGGCCGGAACACCATCTCCTGGGAGGAAAAGTTCCGCCTGGATGTGGAATATGTGGACAACATCACCTTTTTCGGCGATGTGAAGATCATTTTCCAGACCGCTTTGGCAGTCTTGAAGCGGGACGGTATCAGTTCCGAGACCAGCGCAACGATGGAGCCTTTCCAGGGCACACCGGCAAACGATACGGAGACAGTACAGCTATGAAAAACAAAATCGTGATCATCGGCGCCGGCGGTCAAGGCCGGGTGTGCGCCGATATTGCCCGCCTGATGGGGTATGACCAGATCCTCTTTTTGGATGACGGCGATGCTTCCTGCGCGGTGGGAAAAACAGAAGATTATACACGCTATCTGCACAGCGCAGACTTTTTCGTGGCCATTGGCAACGCTGCTGTCCGGCGGAAGCTCCAGACAATGCTGGAAAAAGCCGGTGCAGATATTGCCACGCTGATCCATCCCAAAGCCGTTTTGGCAGAGAATGTGGTCGTGGGCCAGGGAACAGCGATCATGGCTGGTGCAGTGATCAATCCCGGCACGATCGTTGGAAAAGGTGCAATTGTCAACACCTGCGCCAGCGTGGATCACGATTGCCGTGTCGGCGATTATATCCACATTGCGGTGGGTGCAAGAATTTGCGGCACGGTGCGCCTGGAGGACGATTCCTGGATCGGTGCAGGTGCTGTGATCATCCAGGGCTTAAGCGTCTGTGCCGGCTGTATGATCGGTGCCGGTGCGGTGGTGGTCAGATCCATCACAGATAAGGGCACTTATCTGGGAGTTCCTGCCAGAAAAGTGAAGTAAGAGGAGACCATTATATGGCACTGACTTTAATGTATATCACCAATAATCCCGCCATTGCGGAGATTGCCCAGACGGCCGGCGTGGACCGGATCTGGGTGGATATGGAATATATCGGCAAGGATGAGCGGCAGGGCGGCCTGGATACCGTGAAATCCAGCCATACCATTGCTGACATCAAAAAGCTCCGGCCGGTGGTTACCACATCAGAGCTGATGGTGCGGGTCAATCCCATCCACGAAGCCTCTGACCGGTATTTGGGCACAGAGGAAGAGGTGGAGCAGACCATTGCTGCCGGTGCGGACGTGATTATGCTGCCGATGTTCCGGACAAAAGCAGATGTGGCACGCTTCCTGCAGGCTGTAAACGGTCGGGCAAAGACGGTGCTGCTGTTTGAAACGGCAGAGGCGGTTGAAAATGTCGATGATATCTTGTCCTTGCCGGGAATTGATGAGGTACATATCGGCCTGAACGATCTGCACCTGGCCTACAAAATGAAGTTTATGTTCGAGCTTCTGTGTGAAGGAACGGTCCAGAGCCTGTGCGAAAAATTCAAGGCTCGCGGCATTAAGTACGGCTTTGGCGGAATCGCCCGGGTTGGTCTGGGTATGCTGCCGGCAGAATACATCATTACCGAGCATTACCGCCTGGGCTCTGAAGCAGCCATCCTTTCCAGGGGCTTCTGCGATGCAAACCGGGTGGAAGACCCCCAAACAGTGCGGGATATCTTCAATGAAGGTGTCCGCAACATTCGCCTGAAAGAGGCGGAGGTTTCTGCATTGACGCAGAAGCAGTACGAAGAAAATCTGGAGATCATTCGGGAAAAGGTAGGTCGGATCGTAGCCGGCCGTTGAAAGGCGTTATGAAAAAAATCTGTTTTATTACAACAGTTTCCTTGACGATGCGTGTTTTCGTGGTGGAAACAGCCAAATACCTCCACGAGCAGCTGGGCTGGGATGTATCCCTGATCTGCAGCCCTGACGAGGAATTCGCAGCCGGCCTGCCGGAGTATCTGCACTATATCCCGGTGAAAATGAACCGGGGTATGGATCTGACCGCACTCAGAAGCATCCGGGATTTCATCCGGGTTTTCCGGCGGGAAAAGTTTGATATGGTGCAGTACTCGACGCCCAATGCCGCCTGCTACGCCAGCATCGCTGCCAAGAAAGCGAAAGTGCCTGTTCGGCTGTATGCCCAGTGGGGCATCCGCTATACCGGCCTTTCCGGCTTGTCCAGAAAGATCTTCCGGGCCATTGAGAAGATGGTCTGCAGAAATTCTACCCACGTCCGCAGTGTCAGCCCGATGAATCGGGAATTTGGCATTGCGGAAGGATTGTATCCCGCCAACAAGGTCAGTGTTGTCGGCAACGGCGGCACCATCGGTGTGGATATGGAAAATTGTGATATCGGGAAAAAGCAGCTGTGGAGGGATGAGATCCGCAGCCAACACGGTTTGGCAGAAAGCGACTTTGTTTTTGGCTTTTCCGGTCGGATCAGCGCAGACAAGGGCTGCGCTGAATTGCTGAGCGCATTCCGGGAGCTGACGGAGAAAAATCCCGCCGCGAAGCTGCTGATCGTCGGCCCGATGGATGAGGATTGCAATGTGGACAAGGCCCTGATCACCTGGGCGAAAGCATCCGGACGCGTGGTATTTGCCGGCTATATCTCCGGCAATGATATGCGCAAATATTATGCGGCTATGGATGTACTGGTGCATCCGACTTACCGGGAAGGCTTTGGAATGGTGCTTCAGGAAGCTGGTGCGCTTGGCGTTCCGGCTATCACCACCCGGATCATTGGCGCATCGGAGGTTATGGTGGATGGGCAGTCCTGTCTGCTGGTAGAGCCGAAGGATGCGGCGGATCTTGCCCGGGCAATGGAGCAACTTTGCCGGGACGGCGAGCTGGCCTCCCGTCTGAGCCAGGCAGCATACGAAAGAACAAAGACTCGCTATGCCCGCCCGATCATGCTGGAGAATCAAAAAGCAGACTATGTGAGCCTTTTAGGAGAGCAATAAGCTATGAAGATCATTCTTTCCGATAAACCGTTGACCGGCTGTGCATTTGCAGAGGATGTGCAGGTAAAAAGAACATCGCTGAAGGCTCTGTCTGCCTTCGATGGCAGCCAAGAGGTGGTGGCCATTGCCGGTTCCCGCGCTATGGCGCAAAAAGCTGTAGTGATGGATCTGCCCGGTCTGAAGCTGTATCAGCTGACCAGTGCTGGCTTTGACGGCGTGCCCTGCGAGGCATTTCGGGAAAAGGGCGTGGATGTTGCCAATGCCGGATCGGTCTACAGCGCACCCATCGCGGAAACGGTGGTGTTCGGTTTGCTGTATATGGCAAAGCGGCTGCATCCCAATCCCAATAATCGCCGCCTGAAATTGCAGCGGCATTATGCGCAGATCACAGAGCTTGCCGGAAAGAAGATCCTGATTATGGGCGCCGGCAACATTGGAACAGCAATCGCGAGCCGGCTGCAGGGCTTTGAGGCCCAGATCGACGGCTACGATCCGTTCTGCCCGGAAAAGCCGGAGTACGGGAAAATGATCAGAAGCAGGGAACAGCTGAAGCAAGGGCTGCGCGAATACGATTACATCATTTCCACGCTGCCTGCCAATCGGGAAACCGAAGACTTCATCAACTCAGAGCTGTTTGACTGTATGAAAAATACTGCTGTGATCGTCAATGTTGGCAGAAAAGCAGTATTCAACGAGAAAGATTTTTATCAGGCGCTGAAGAGTAAGCGCATCGGCGGTGCAGTCCTGGATATGTTTGAAAAGCTGCCGAATCCGATCACCAATCCGTTCCGCAGACTTTCCAATGTGGTGGTACTGCCCGGCGTGTCGGCCATTTCTCAGGAAGTGAATGCGCGTCTGAAAGCGCATATGTACCGCAATCTGCAGGCCTGCCTGAACGGCGATGCGATCCAAAACGTGATCAATAAGAAGGTGTAAATGTGTTTTTTTCCGTTGTTGTACCGGTTTATAATGTGGAAAATTATCTGAAAGAATGCGTCGACAGCATTCTGCGCCAAAGCTTTGCGGATTTTGAGCTGATCCTGGTAGACGACGGATCCAAGGACGGAAGCGGCGCGATCTGCGATGCCTATGCTCTCGGCGATGCCCGGGTCAAGGTGATCCACAAGGAAAACGGCGGACAATCCACGGCAAGAAACGCCGGTGTGCGTGCGGCAGCCGGAGAATATGCTGTTTTTCTGGACAGCGACGATTTTATTGATACTTCTGACTTTTTTGCCGATCTGCACAGCGCGCTAACAGACAATGCCGACGTTGCTGTTTTTCGGTATTACAAATATTTTTCCCCGGAGAAGAAAAACGACTGCGGCGTGAGCCTGGCGGACATTTCCTTCCGGAATAAGGGCGAGCTTCTGGCGGAGCTGGTAAAGCGGGATGCATTTTTCTGCTCCTGCTGGTCCAAGTGCACGCGGTTGAAGCTTTTGAAAGAAAATGTCATTTTCTTTGATGAAAACCTCCGCTGTGAGGATATGGACTGGTACTACCGGGTGGTGTCCGCGGCGGAAAGCTTTGTGGTGCTGGATAAGCCCTACATCAATTATCGCCAGCGGGAAAACTCCGTAACCTCGGCGTTCAACCCCAAGAGCATCCGTGATTATGTGATCACCATTGAAAAATGGTATGCAAATCTGAAAAAGACAGAAGATCCGCTGGAAAAAGAGGCGCTGCTGTCTTCGCTTGCAAAACTGTATTGCAATTTGCTGATCAGCTATGCCAGAAATGCGGATAAATTGAAGGATATGAAAAAGCCGATCTTTGCATTTAAGGATCTTCTGCACCACCAGATGAATCCCCGGACAAGATTGATCGGTAAGTTTAACAAACTGTTTGGCCTGCATTTGACTTGCTTGGCACTGAAAGTACTGGACAAGGTGAAAAGCTGATGGAAAACAAAAGGGTTTTGGTAGTAGGGATCAATCCCTGGATCGACAATACCGGCATCAACACGCTGATCAATTTCTTTGACGGATGGGGTGCAGATGCCGTTGCGCATATCTATACGCGGGACAAGCTGCCGAATACCCGTGTGTGCAACCACTTTTTCCAAATCAGCGAAACGAAGGTCGTGAAAAGCACGCTTTACAGAAGCCTGAAAACCGGCCGGACCGTGTACAACACCCAGGCGGAGGAAGTGCAGTCTGAGCACGCCATCTACAAAAAGCCTGCCGGCGCAGCAAAGCAGCTGCTGCGGGAAATGGTCTGGAAATTCGGCAAGTGGAAAACCAAAGAGCTGGATGCGTTTTTGGAAGAATTTGCGCCGGATGTGCTGTTTTTTCCGGTGTATTCCAATGTGTATATGTGCCGGCTGCAGAATTACATTGTTGACAAGCTGCAAAAACCCGTAGTTCTGTATTCGTCTGACGATAACTATTCCTATGCGGCAGTCCGGCATACGCCGCTGTGCCTGCTGCACCGCTTTTGGCTGCGGCATCAGGAGAAAAAGCTGTTCAAGCGTGCCAACAAGGTGCTGGTCATCAGCCCCAAGCAAAAAGAAGAGTACGATCAGCTTTTCGGCATTGATTGCGGCGTTTTGACCAAGGGAATCGACTTTTCCCAGGTTCAGTACGAGCCCAAACCCGTGGGCGATCCCATCCGGATGGTGTACACCGGCAAGCTGATCATCGGCAGATGGAAATCCTTGGCCAGGATCGCGCAGGCGCTGGGGGAGATCAATCGGGACAAGACCAAGATGGTGCTGGATATCTACACCACGGATGTGCTGACCGAGGAGCAAAAAACGGCGCTGAACAGAAACGGCTGTGCCGTGAGGGGCGCTTTGCGCCTGGATCAGGTGCAGCAGGTGCAAAAAGAGGCGGATGTGCTGGTATTTGTGGAGAGCCTGGAGAAGAAATTCCGCTATACCGCCCGGCTGTCCTTCTCTACAAAGATCACGGATTATCTCAAGAGCGGAAAGTGCATTTTCGCCGTGGGCGATCGCCAGATCGCTCCCATTGACTACTTTTCCCGCTTTGATTCGGCGGTAACCGCCACTTCCTACGAGCAGATCGGCGAAAAGCTGGCTATGCTTGCCGCGCAGCCGTCGCTGATCGAGCAGTACGGCCGCAAGGCGTTCGATTGCGGAAAGCAAAATCACGACAAACAGAAGATGCAGAAAAAACTGCACGATGCTATTATGGAGGCTTAAGATGACCAAAACGGCGAGACCGCAATACGGAATGCTGGACGTAGCCAAGTTTCTGTGCGCGCTGCTGATCCTGTTTTATCACTTTTTCAGCGAACACGGATCGCTGCCCGGGATTCTGGAGGAGGCGCTGTCCACATATGCCATCGCTGTGGCGCTGTTTATGACCATCAGCGGCTTTCTGCTGTTTAGCAAGCTGGAGAATATCCCCGAAAGGCACCAGCGCTGGCTGGCAGTCCGGAAGCAGGCGTGGCGGACACTGCGGATATATCTGCTGTGGAGTATCGTCTATATTCTTTATACGGTCAGCAGATGGGATTTTTCCAATCTGAGTGTTACGTTCGTGCTGCTGCAGCTGCGGCAGTGGATCTTTAACTCCACCTTCTACACGATCTGGTTTATGCCTGCGCTGGCCATCGGCGTGGTGGCGGCGTTCTGGCTTACCGAGCTTGCGCCCAAGTATGTGGCGGGCATTCTGGCTGCTGTTTTGTACATAGCAGGCGCGTTGATGCTGACCTATCGCGGCGTGGGCAATCTGATCCCCGGCTATGCCGGTATTACGACCTTTGCGGAAACTTGGCTTGGCGGCGCCAGAGGTTGGCTGTTCTTCGCGATTCCGCTGCTCCTGGTGGGACGCGCTGTTGCTAAGGGCCAGGCCAACCAGAAAACCGGTTGGGTGCTTTGGGCCATCCTCTCGGTGGTTTGCGTGGTGCTGATGCTGGCGGAGGCGCTGGTCCTACGGCACTTCTTTGGCTCGACAGGCATTGATATGACGATTTTGATGCCGGTAACGGCACTGTGCATTTTGAAATTCCTGATCAGTGTTCAGATCCCGGCGGGTGCGTATCAGCTGTGGATGCGGAAAATGAGCGTGCTGATCTTTGTAACCCAGCGGATCTTTTTGTCCGTACTCCCGACCTATATCGGAGAATATGTGTTTGCAAATGGTTATGTGGCGTTTGCCTTCTGCGTGGGAGGAACGGTGCTGTTCTGCGCAGGGATCATCCTGCTGTCCCGGAAGGTAAAACCCCTGAAGCTGCTGTATTAACGCGAGGTAACTATGAAAGTTGTGCAAATCAATGCGGTCTACGGCGTTGGAAGCACCGGACGGATCGCGCTGGATATTGCCGGTGAGCTGCGCCGCCAGGGGCACGAAAGCTACGTCTTTTGGGCAATTGATTGTCGGGAGGACGAAAATGCCCATTTGATCCGGGTGGGGAACACCCTGGACCATAAGCTTCACGCGTTACTGCGCCGCATAGACGGCAAGCAGGGCTGGCATTCCAAGGCAGCTACCCGGAAGGTTTGCCGGGAGCTTCTTCGCATCAAGCCTGATGTGGTACACCTGCATAATCTGCACAGTAATTATATTCATTTGCCGGAGCTTCTGCGTTTTTTGGGAGAACATAAAATCCCTACGCTGATCACGATCCACGACAGCTGGATGTTCACCTGCGGCTTCTGCGCCCACTATTTTTATCATAACTGCGACCAATGGACAAAGGGCTGCACCAGCTGTCCTGCGGTGGGCAGCGGAAAGCGCAGAGCTGGCGCAAAAATGTTCAGGATCAAGGAAGATCTGTACAGCCGTATTCCTGATCTGGCGGTGAACGGCGTGTCCCAATGGACTACGGAAGCGGCCGCCCGCGGAATGCTGAAAACCGCGAAGATCAGCCGCTGCATCTACAACTGGATCGACACGCAGCTGTTTAAGCCTCAGACCAATGCTGCTGAAGTTCGGAAAAAATACGGCATTCCCGCCCATCACAAGCTGATCCTGGGCGTATCCCAGGGCTGGAGCGAAAATAAGGGTCTGAAAGAGTTTTTGCAGATCGCGGACGAGCTTCGCGATTGCGCCACCGTGATCCTGGTGGGTGAGGACTGCGGAATCCCCAAGCGGGAGAACTTAAACTGCATCGGCTTTACCGATAACCGGCAGACGCTGATCGACCTGTACAGCGCGGCGGACCTGTTTGTCAACCCCTCCCGGGCGGAGACCTTCGGCCTGGTTACGGCGGAAGCGCTTAGCTGCGGCACACCGGTGGTGGCCTACGACAACAGCGGCAGCCGGGAGTTGGTTGCGCCCCAATGCGGCGCACTTGTGCCAGACGGAGATGCGGCTGCGTTGGTTTCCCAGACCCGAAGGGTACTGGAAAACCCAAAAGAAACCTACAAAGATGCCTGCAGACAATGGGTACTGGACAATTTTGAAAAGCAAAAACAGCTCCAAAAATACGTGGAGCTTTACAAGCAGCTGACGGATAAGTAAGGAGTTTTTATGAACATTCTGATCACCGGCGCGAAGGGCTTTGTCGGCCGCAATCTGGCCGAGACCCTGAAGACCATCCGCAACGGAAAAAACCGGACCACCGGCCTTTCCATCGGGGAGATTTTTGAATACGATCTGGACACCGATCCGGCGCTGCTGGACGAATTCTGCCAAAAGGCGGACTTTGTGTTCAATCTGGCCGGTGTGAATCGCCCCCAGAATCCCGAGGAATTTATGCAGGGCAATTTCGGCTTCGCATCCACGCTGCTGGATACGCTGAAGAAGCATCACAACACCTGCCCGGTGATGATCTCCTCCTCCATTCAGGCTACCTGCATCGGCCGCTACGACAGCGACTACGGTAGAAGCAAAAAAGCCGGCGAGGAGCTGGTATTCGCCTATGGCGAGGAAACCGGCGCAAAGGTGCTGATCTACCGCTTCCCCAATCTGTTCGGCAAGTGGTGCAGACCCAATTATAACTCCGCTGTTGCCACCTTCTGCAACAATATCGCAAACGATCTGCCCATCACGGTCAATGACCCCAAGGTGGAGCTGGAGCTGCTGTACATTGACGATCTGGTGGACGAGATGCTCGCCGCACTGGCGGGCAGGGAACACCGCTGCGAATTTGACGGCATTAAAACTGTGCTTTGTGATGACGGCAGATACTGCGCCGCGCCCATTACCCACAAGGTTACCTTGGGCGAAATTGTGGAGCTGCTGAATGGCTTCAAAGCCCAGACGAGCACGCTGGTTATGCCCGAGATCCCCTATAACAGCTTCGCCAAGAAGCTGTATTCCACCTACCTGAGCTACCTGCCCAAGGAAAAGGTCAGCTTTGAGCTTAAGATGAATGTGGACCCCCGGGGCAGCTTCACGGAGCTGCTGAAAACCGAAAAGTGCGGCCAGTTTTCTGTGAATATCAGCAAGCCCGGTATCACCAAGGGCCAGCATTGGCATCACACCAAGTGGGAGTTCTTCATTGTGGTGGCAGGCCGCGGACTGATCCAGCAGCGCAAAATCGGCTCGGACGAGGTCTTAAATTTTCAGGTCTCCGGCGAGAAGATCGAAGCCGTCCATATGCTGCCCGGCTACACCCACAATATCATTAACCTGAGCGAAACCGAGGACCTCGTAACCCTGATGTGGGCCAACGAGCAATTCGATCCCGATAAACCCGACACATTTTTCGAGAAAGTGGAGGAATGAGTATGGCATCCTTCAAAAACAACGGCAAGCTGAAGCTGCTGATCGTGGTGGGCACCCGGCCTGAGATCATCCGCCTTGCAGCGGTGATCAAAAAGTGCCGGCAGTATTTCGACACGATCCTGGCCCACACCGGCCAGAACTATGACTACAACCTCAACGGTGTCTTCTTCAAAGATCTGAAACTGGAGGAGCCGGAGGTATACCTGAACGCCGTAGGCGCTGACCTGGGCGAGACCATGGGCAACATCATCGCAAAGTCCTATCAGCTGATGGTAGAGATCCAGCCCGATGCCGTTTTGGTGCTGGGTGATACCAACTCCTGCCTGTCCGTCATCGGCGCAAAGCGGCTGCACATCCCCATTTTCCATATGGAAGCCGGCAACCGCTGCAAGGATGAGTGCCTGCCGGAGGAGACCAACCGCCGGATCGTGGACATCATCTCCGATGTGAATCTGGCCTATTCTGAGCATGCCCGCCGGTATCTGGCTGACTGCGGCCTGCCAAAGGAGCGGACCTATGTAACCGGCTCGCCCATGGCAGAGGTGCTGCGGGAGAATCTTCCTGAAATTGAAAATAGCGACGTGCATACCCGTCTGGGTCTGGAAAAGGGCAAGTACATCCTGCTTTCTGCCCACCGGGAGGAGAATATCGACACGGAGAAGAACTGCCGTTCGCTGTTTAACGCCATCAATAAAATGGCGGAAAAATACGATATGCCCATTCTGTACTCCTGCCATCCCCGCTCCAAGAAGCGGCTGGAGGCTACGGGCTTCCAGCTGGATCCCCGGGTGCGGACCAATCAGCCCCTGGGCTTCCACGACTATAACTGCCTGCAGATGAACGCCTTTGCGGTGGTGTCCGATTCCGGTACGCTGCCGGAGGAGAGCAGCTTTTTTACCAGCATCGGCAAGCCTTTCCCGGCGGTGTGCATCCGCACCTCCACCGAGCGGCCCGAGGCGCTGGACAAGGCCTGCTTCGTGCTGGCGGGCATTGACGAGGAGCATCTGCTGCAGGCCGTGGATACCGCTGTGCAGATGAACGTAAACGGCGATCACGGCATCCCCGTACCGGACTACATCGAAGAAAATGTCTCCACCAAGGTGGTCAAGATCATCCAGTCTTACACCGGCGTGGTGGACAAGATGGTCTGGAGAAAGTACTGATATGACCCCGGAGAAGATCTTATTTTCCCTGCTGAGGGCCGCTGTTTGCAGCGAGCCGGTGGCAGATGAAGTGAAAAATGCGTGCACGCCGGATATGCTGAAGCAGGTCTATGTGCTTGCCAAGACCCACGACCTTGCCCATATCCCGGGACAGGTGCTGTCGCAGCTGAAGCTGCCGGAATGTGAGCCGCTGAAAAGGATGACCGACGCCACTTTTATGGCGGTGCAAAGATACGTGCAGCTGGACTACGAGCTGACGCGGATCTGCGATGCCCTGGAGCAGGCGAAGATCCCCTTTATCCCGCTGAAAGGCGCGGTGATCCGCAAATTCTACCCCCAGCCCTGGATGCGCACCAGCTGCGATATTGACGTCCTTGTTCACGAGGAGGATCTGGAGCGGGCGGTGGAAACGTTGGTCAGCAAGCTGTCGTATACCACCGATCATAAGAAGAAATACCACGATGTGTGGCTGTTTTCTCCCAGCGGAATCCATCTGGAGCTGCATTTTTCCATTCTGGAGACGATGGAGAATATTGATCAGCTGTTGAGCCGGGTTTGGGAATTTGCCGCACCCGTTACGCCTTACCGCTATGCGCTGAGCAGCGATTTTCTGGCATTCCACCTGCTGGCTCATATGTCCTATCATTTTACGGGCGGCGGCTGCGGAATCCGTTCGCTTTTGGATATTTTCCTGCTGCGAGAGCAGAAAGTGTATGACGAAGCTGTGCTGCGCGGCTATTTGGCGCAATGCGGCATTGAAAAGTTTTACGATGCCGTTGTGGAGCTGATCAGCGTGTGGTTTCAAGGCGCTGCCCCCACGCCGCTGGCAGAAAAGATGGAGAATTACCTGCTGACCGGCGGTATGTACGGCAGCGAAAAGAAACGGATCGCCATCCAGCAGCAGCGAAAAGGCGGCAAGCTGAAGTATCTTCTGGACCGGCTGTTTATGCCGTACCGCGAGCTGAAAATCCGGTATCGTGTGCTGGAAAAATGCCCGATCCTGTACCCGGTTATGCTGGTGCGCAGATGGATCGAGCTGCTTTTCGGCGGCAGACTGAGCCGCTCCCTCACGGAAGCGAAGACGGCCTTGAAGACACAGAAGGGTCAGTCGGAAGAGATCAATGATTTCCTCCGTCAGATCGGACTATAAGAAAAAGTATCCCCCATTCCCAAACGGGAATGGGGGATTGTTATTTGGAATCAGTCGTGATGATTGTGCAGCAGCTCGTGGATCTTATCCTTGAACAAGCCCTTGTAGAACACATCCATCAGGGGATTCTCGTTGGATTTCTTAATGACCGTTTCGCCGTCGGCTGCGTACAGACCGCGGGTTCTGGTCTTGGCGCGCTGGACACGGGTGCCGTCAGTGGGCTGACCGCCGCCCATAACACAACCGCCGGGGCAAGCCATAACCTCGATGAAGTGGTACTGCTTCTCGCCGGACTTGACGCTTTCCAGCACCTTGCGGGCGTTGGCCAGACCGGATGCCACGCAGATATTCACATCCATACCGTTGTAGGGAACAGTGAACTCCTTGATGCCCTGGTCGCCGCGAACACCGCAGGCAGCGATGGACTTCAGCGTGGCAGCATCGTGGCCCTCCGTCAGGCGGCGCAGCACAGCTTCCGTAACGCCGCCGGTCGCGCCAAAGAGCACGCCGCCGCCGGAGCCGATGCCGAAAGGCATATCGCAGGCTTCGCTGGGCATTGTTTCAAGGTTAACGCCGTGGGCGTCAAACATACGGATCAGCTCGTGGGTGGTCAGGACAATATCGGTGTCCTTTTCGCCGTAGGTGTAGGCATCAGGCCGCGAGGCCTCCATCTTCTTGGCGGTGCAGGGCATAATGGACACGACGAAGGTCTTCTTGCCGTCGGTATTTTCCTCGTGGCGGTAATACTCCTTCAAAATTGCGGAGAACATCTGCTGGGGGCTGCGGCAGGTGGAGATATTCTCCTTAAATTCGGGATATTCATTCTCCACAAACTTGACCCAGGCAGGGCAGCAGGAGGTCAGCAGCGGCAGCTTTTCACCCTTGCTGACGCGATCCAGGAACTCCTTGGACTCCTCCATAATGGTTAGGTCAGCGGTGTAGGTGGTGTCAAACACCTCGTCAAAGCCCATCCGGTGCAAACCGGCAACGATCTTGCCCATAGCATTTTCACCCTTGGGCAGGCCGAAGGCTTCACCGACTGCCACACGGACGGCAGGAGCGATCTGGGCAACCACACGGGTGTTGGGATCCAGCAGAGCCTGCCAGACCTCGCTCATATTGTGGTGGATGGTCAGCGCGCCGGTGGGGCAGACCACACGGCACTGGCCGCAGGCCACGCAGTTGGTCTCAGACATTTTCCGCTCAAATGCGGGTGCAACGGTGGCGTCCGTACCGCGGTGGGCAAAGCCCAGAACGCCAACGCCCTGGATCTCATTACAGACCCGGATGCAGTTGCCGCAGAGGATGCACTTGTTGGGATCGCGGACAACGGCAGGGGAGGAGAAGTCAACGGGCATATCCTCCCGGTGATTTGCGAAGCGGACGGTGTTGATGCCGTGCTGATAAGCCAGCTTCTGGAGGGTGCATTTGCCGTGCTTGTCGCAGGTGGTGCAGTCCCGGCAGTGGGCAGCCAGCAGCAGCTCGATGATCAGCTTGCGGTGTTTGCGCAGACGCTCGGTGTGGGTGTAGATCACCATACCGTCCCAGGGCTCTTCAGAGCAGGCGGCGAAGCAGCGGCCGCGGTCATCTTCCACGGTACACAGACGGCAAGCGCCGAAAATGCTCAGCTCAGGCTGATAGCAAAGCGTGGGGACTTCAATGCCGGCCTTGCGGATGATGGTCAAAACATTTTTTTCGTTGGTAAATTCGACCTTTTTACCATTGATAGTAATAGTACCCATTTTTGGCCACCTCCTTAATCGTCAACGTAAATTGCATCAAATGCGCAGCTTTCGATACAAGCGCCGCACTTGATACACTTTTCGTGATCAATAACAAAGTGCTTGCCGATCACGCCGGTAATGGCGTGGGTAGGACAGTTCCGGGCGCACTTGGAGCAGCCCTTACACAGCACGGGAATGATGCTGAAGTGGCGCAGGGCAGTACACTGCTTGGCGGGGCACTTCTTGTCCACAATGTGGGTGATGTACTCATCCCGGAAAGTGGAGAGCGTAGACAGAACGGGCAGCGGGGCAGATTTGCCCAGACCGCACAGAGCCATCGTCTGGATCATAGTCGCCAGCTCCTCCAGCGTGTCCAGATCTTCCAGCTTGCCAGCGCCGTTTACGATCCGCTCCAGGATCTCCAGCATCCGCTTGGTACCCTCACGGCAGGGCGTACACTTGCCGCAGGATTCCCGCTGGGTGAAGCTCATAAAGAAGCGGGCGACCTCCACCATACAGGTGTCCGTACTCATAACCACCATACCGCCGGAGCCGACGATGGCGTTAAACTTCTTAACAGAGTCAAAGTCCAGAGGCTCATCCAGGTGCTTTTCCGTCAGACAGCCGCCGGAAGGACCGCCGATCTGGACGGCCTTGAATTCCGCGCCGTTCTTCAGACCGCCGCCAATGTCGAAGATGATCTCCCGCAGGGTCGTACCCATCGGGACTTCGATCAGACCGGTGTTTTCGATAGCACCGGTGAGGGAGAAGGTCTTACAGCCGGGGCTGCCGGCAGTGCCGATAGAGCGGAACCAGTCTGCACCCTGCAGAATGATCTTGGGCACATTGGCGTAGGTTTCCACGTTATTCAGAACGGTGGGCTTTTCCCACAGACCCTTTTCCACGGTTCTGGGGGGCTTTGTTCTGGGCATACCGCGGTTGCCCTCGATAGAAGCGGTCAGGGCAGAGCCTTCGCCGCAGACGAATGCGCCGGCGCCCTTGTTGATGTGCATATGGAAAGAGAAATCAGTGCCCAGAATGTTGTCGCCCAGCAGACCGCGCTCCTCCAGCTGATGGATGGCGTTCCACAGACGGGCAACGGACATAGGATACTCGGCACGGACATAGATGTAACCGTTTTCGGCACGGACAGCATAGCCGGCGATCATCATACCTTCGATCAGCTTGAAGGGATCGCCTTCCATAACAGAGCCGTCCATAAATGCGCCGGGGTCGCCCTCGTCGCCGTTACAGACAACGAAGCGCTCTGTTTCTTTCTGACGGGCTACCTGCTTCCACTTCCGGCCGGCGGGGAAACCGCCGCCGCCTCTGCCGCGCAGACCGGACTTGTCCACTTCGTCGATGACCTCGTCGCGGCTCATAGAAAGTGCTTTCTTCAGCGCTTCAAAGCCGCCGGCGGCCAGGTATTCATCCAGAGATTCGGCGTCGAATTTGCCGCAGTTTTCCAGAACGATCCGGGTCTGCTTGGCAATGAAGGGGATCTCGTCGGGGGAAACATAGGCAGTGTAACCCTTGTGGTACAGGAGTCTGGTGATGACCTCATCGCGCACAACGGTCTTTTCGATGATCTCCTCGCAGTCCTCAGGCTGGACCTTGACGTACTGGATCACCTTGTCGCCCTTCTGGATGCGGACCAGAGGGCCAAGCTCACAGAAGCCCTGGCAGCCGGTCTTCTTAACGCCCACAGCGGCTTCTTCGTGGTTGCCACCGCAGGGGGAGAATACCAGCTCTACGCCCGGGGTGTTCTTCACCAGCTGCTCAAAGATCTCGTGGATCTTGTTAGAGCCGGTGGCGATACAGCCGGTGCCGGAGCAAACCAGGATCCGGCAGTCATAGGCACGCAGCTGCTCCCGGGCAGCCTCGCTTGCCTGCGTGAGTTCATTCATATTGTGGATCATTAGCCCTTCCTCCTCAGTTCTTCAATCAAAGCGGTGGCCTTTTCCGGAGTCATAGCGGGATGGACTTGCTCATTGACCATAATGGCCGGAGCCAGACCACAAGCACCCAGGCAGGAAACGGTCTCGACGGTGAACAGCATATCTTCGGTGGTGTGCTGCTTGTCGCTCAGACCCAGCTCCTTGCGCAGGGCCTTCAGAACGGGGGTAGAGTGGCGGACGTGGCAGGCAGTGCCGTCGCAGACCTTGATGACATACTTGCCTTTGGCTTCAAAGGAGAAGTTTTCATAGAAGGTGGCAACGGAGTAGGCCTTGGCCTCGGTGATGCCGATCTGCTTGGCTACGTAGCTCAGCAGCTCAGGGGGCAGGTAGCGGTATTCCGCCTGAATGTCCTGCATAATGGGGATCAAAGACCTTGCGTCCCGGACATACCGGGAAATGATCTCATCCGTTTTGCGGTAGTAGGATTCGTCCAGCATAATGGTATACCTCCTGTGCGATTTGGGATTCCAAATTTTCTCAGATCTATAATACAAGATTTTTCCGCAAAAGTCTATGAAAATTTTGCAATTTTTCCTGCATTTTTCTTAAGAATGTGGACTGGCTGTGGCGAATAGAGTAGGTTTAGGGGGTGAAATTTATGCTCGCAGCCGTATGGCTGATGCTCAGCAGCCTGCTGTATTCTCTGCAGCTGTCCACGGGGAGCTTCCCAAAACCGCTGTCCGCCCAGGAGGAGCGGCATTACCTGCAGCTGTCCGCTGCCGGGGATATGGAGGCAAGGAATGTACTCATCGAGCGCAATTTGCGCCTGGTTGCCCACATTGTGAAGAAATACTACGCCCAGACCTCTGATCAGGAGGATCTGATCTCTATCGGCACCATTGGGCTTATCAAGGGCATCACCACATTCGACACCACCAAGGGCGCGCGCCTGGCAACCTACGCTGCCCGCTGCGTGGAAAATGAGATATTGATGCATTTTCGCAGTCAGAAAAAGTCCAGCCAGGATGTATCGCTGTCGGATTACATAGAAACCGGGACGGATGGGGCGGCGCTGTCGCTGATGGATGTGATCAGCGAGGATGACGATCTGTTGGAGATCATCAGCACCCGGGAACAGGTCGCGCTGGTGCGGGAGGCGGTAAAGACTTGCTTGACAG
Organism: Oscillospiraceae bacterium; assembly: GCA_017466215.1. Taxonomy (GTDB): domain Bacteria; phylum Bacillota; class Clostridia; order Oscillospirales; family Oscillospiraceae; genus Faecousia. The sequence goes on from JAFTUO010000055.1 coordinate 29,550, forward strand.
AGCAGGAGCGGCAGGTGATCTGTATGCGCTATGGGCTCTACGGCTGTCGTCCAAGCCGGCAGCGGGAGGTGGCGGAAAAGACCGGCATCAGCCGCAGTTATGTGTCCCGGGTGGAGAAACGGGCGCTGCAAAAGCTGAAAAAAGCATTAGAAACCGGGGTCAGTTGACCCCGGTTTGCGTTAGAATTTTAACTTTTCTGCAATTTTCTGCATTTTCTGCGCATCCAGCTTACACACCTTGCGGTCGTAGCTCAGCAGGCCGTTGGTCTCGTCCTCCACGTCAGAGACCTGGGTGTAGATGGCGGCGCAGAGCCCCTTATGAAATGCAGGGACGATCTGCTCCAGATACAGCTTTTCCACCGCATCGGAGAATGCGTCCTGATCCGCAAATTTCCCGTAGCCGTAGGTGTTCTCGGTGTTAAATACGTGGCCCTCGGGCTTATACGAATAGCCGCCGAACTCAGACAGAACGAGGGGCTTATCCCCGGCACTAAGCTTTACGGGTTTGAAGTACACGTGGCGGCTGTCCACATCGGTGTTGCTGCGGCGGAACCAGCCGGAGGTGGTGTCGATGAAGCGGGAGCTGTCCAGCTTGCGGAATGCTTCGCAGACATTGTCGCTGTCAAACTGTCCCCAGCCCTCGTTGAAGATGGTCCAGTAGCAGATGCAAGGGTGATTTTTCAGCTGCGCGACGGTTGCCTCCATACCCTGCAAAAATGCGGCGCGGACGCTGGGGCTTTTGTGAAGATTGCGGTCGTTCAGCTTCTGCAGGCCGATGGTGGGCAGCGCAGTATCCCGCAGGAAATTGTAGTCGCCGTTGTTGACCATATCCTGGAATACCACCATACCCAGCTTGTCGCACTGGTAGTAGAATTCCTCGGGCTCAATTTTGATGTGCTTGCGTAGGGTGTTGAAGCCCAGGTTTTTCATTGCCAGAATATCCTCGGCATAGCATTCCGGCGCGGCGGGCGTGAATAAGCCGTCGGGCCAATAGCCCTGATCCAGCAGACCGTGGAAGAAATAGGGCTTGCCGTTGAGGCACAGCCGGGGATAGCCGTCAATGTTTTGGATCTCTAATGTGCGTATCGCAAAATAGGAATCCACCCGATCCTGCGCTGTTTCTATGGAAAAATCGTACAGATAAGGATCCTCCGGACTCCAAAGATGGGGCTCTTTCGGTGCGATATGCACTGTTCCATCATTCAGCGCAAACTCGCCAACGCCGGGGACGATGATCTTGCCCTCCAGCTTAGGCTCGATGGAAATTTGGACGGCAGCGCCCCGATTTTCGATGTGCAGCTTCTCAATATAGCGTTCCGGCACACTTTCCAGCCACACACTCTGCCAGATGCCGGACACCGGCGTGTACCACATACCGCCCCGCTTGAGCGTCTGCTTGCCGTAGGGGAAGGCTTTGTCTCGCAGGTCGTCCCGGCAGCGGATCAGCAGCTCGTTATTTTCCTGCAGCGCACCGGTGATATCTACGCAGAAAGACTCGTAGCCGCCGGTATGCTCGGCTAGAAGCCGCTGGTTTACATAAATCTGAGCCGTTTGGTCTGCCGCGCCTACGTGCAGCAGCACGCGGCCCTTATGGAAGTCCTCCGGCAGGGTGAAATTCCGGCGATACCAGATGAAATTCCCGTCCTGGGGATGCTGGCCGATGCCGGACAGTTGACTTTCCGGGCAAAATGGCACCCGGATCTGCTGAGGATACTCGGCGGGCAAATCACCGTGGGAGACCACGGAAAAACCCCAGAAGCCGTTCAGATTCAGGTAAGAATCCCGCCGCATTTGAGGGCGGGGATAAATCGTCCAGGGGGTTTCATTGCTGCGCAGCAGCGCCTCGCCCTGTACAGTTGTCAGATCAATTGGCATAAAATTACCTCTCGCAGTTTTCCAATTTTGTTTCTAAGGTGATCATACCATATTGAAGCTTGATTTGCAACGGGCGGTATAGGAATCGGGCGTGCGGGTATAATAATGGCAGGCTGTGTGCCGTACCCGGAAAAAAGGGTTGACAAACGCGCCCCGCCGTGCTACAATATCCAAGCACTCCAAGGGGGCGCATCCATATCGCGGAGTAGAGCAGTTGGAAGCTCGTCGGGCTCATAACCCGGAGGTCGTAGGTTCGAGTCCTGCCTCCGCAACCATAAAAAC
>JAFTUO010000056.1 GCA_017466215.1 Oscillospiraceae bacterium
GTATCGTAGATCGCCATCCCGGCAGTAACGCTGCCGCCAGGGCTGTTGATATAGAACTGTATATCCTTATCGGGGTCCTGATTCTCCAGGTACAGCAGCTGCGCAACGATCAGGCTGGCAGTAGTATCATTGACCTCTTCAGACAGGAAAATGATGCGGTCATTCAGCAGACGGGAGAAAATGTCATAGCTGCGCTCGCCGCGGCTTGTCTGCTCAACAACATAAGGTACTAAACTCATGGTAGTGTCTCCTTTCAAACAGTCTGAAACATTCTAACCATAAAAGGGGCTGCTTATTCCTCGGTCTTGGGAGCAACAGCCTTAGCGCTGTCAACGATCAGCTTCACAGCCTTGCGATTCTTCAGACTTGCAGTCAGCTCATCAGCGGGGACCATACCCTTGATCTTGTCAGCTTCCATCTCGTACTGGGCAGCCAGAGCAGCATACTCAGCCTCGATGTCCTCGTCAGTAACGGTGATACCCTCGACCTCGATGATCTTATCCAGGGTTACATTGATCTTAGCCTGCTTCTCAGCGGTGCCGCGGAAAGCATTGCGCATGGTGGCCATATCGCCGCCCATCATCTTGGCATACTGCTCTACGGAGTAGCCGCTCATCTGCAGCTGGTAAGCAAAACGCTCCATCTGGTTGTCCAGCTCAGCCTCAATCAGGCCGTTGGGCAGCTCGGCGGTGGCATTCTCAGCAGCCTTCTCAACGCAAGCGTTCTCAAAGGTGCTGTCGATCTGCTTCTGGGCCTTCTCCAGAGCCTTGGTACGGATGTCAGCCTTCAGCTCGTCCAGGGTGTCGAACTCAGAAACGTCCTTGGCAAACTCGTCGTCCTGCTCGGGAACGTTGGTAGCAGTAACCTTGTTGCACTTAACGTGGAATACAACTGCCTTGCCGGCCAGATTCTCAACGTAATCCTCGGGGAAAGTGATGTCGATGTCCTTCTCCTCACCGGCGGACATACCAACAACCTGCTCCTCAAAACCGGGAACGAAAGAGCCGGAGCCCAGCTTCAGGTCAAAGTTCTCGCCCTTGCCGCCGTCAAATGCGACGCCGTTATCAAAGCCTTCAAAGTCGATGTTGGCGGTATCGCCCATCTCAGCAGCGCGCTCAACAGTCTCGGTAGAGGCAACATTCTGTGCCATACGGTCCAGCTCAGCCTGTACCTGCTCGTCGGTAACGGTAGCTTCAGCCTTCTCAATCTCCAGGCCCTTGTAATCACCCAGAGTAACCTCAGGGTAAACATCGGTGGTCAGGGTCAGAGTAACAGCGCCATCCTCTTCGATGTTCATATTGGTCAGGTTGGGGCGGCCAACAGCCTTCACATCCTGGTCGATGACAGCAAACTTATAAACGTCGGGGAAAATCTCCTCCAGGCCGTCTTCGTAGAATACGTGTGCGCCGTACATTGCCTCGATCATCTTGCGGGGTGCCTTACCCTTACGGAAGCCGGGGATGGCGATGTTCTTACGTGCCTTCAGGTATGCCTTGCTTACGCCGGACTCCATCATTTCCTTGTCGATCTCGACAACGATGGTAGCCTGATTGCCGTTCTTTTCAATGCTCTTAATGTTCATAATTGAATTCCTCCAATGATGGCTGCATAGTCGCGCCATTTTATAAATATTTATAGCCGTAGTATTTTATCAAAGAATGCGGCAAATGTCCACCCTTTTCTTTATATTTTTGGAAAATTTAGTGCATTTGTTAACGCAAAATTAAAAAACAACACTCTGCCTTGTGGCAAAGTGTTGATTTTTGTCGATTAAGGTAAGACCTTGCAGGGCTGAAAGTCCAGTTTATCCGCGGCAACCAGCTTAAAATCAATGCCGTCCCAGATGCCCTCCATCGCCAGCGCGTGGCTCGGGCCGTGCAGATGACCGTAAAAGCAGCGGCGAACATCGTACTTTTCCAGAAGCTGCAGGATCTCCCTGCATTCGTAACCCTTATATTTGGGCGGATAGTGCAAAAATACGATCTTTGGCAGATCGCCGGCAGATTTCAGCGATGCTTCCAGCCGGAGAAGTTCCCGCTTGAACACCTTTTCATCGTGCTCCGAGCCGTGATCTTCCTCGAAAAACCAGCCCCGGGTGCCGCAGATTGCGAAGCCATCGTATTCATAGTGGTTGTTGTTCAGAATGAACTGGTTGGAAAAGCCGTTATCCTCGCAGAATTTGTAGAATTTTGAGGCGGTACTCCACCAATAGTCATGATTGCCCTTGAGGATGATCTTTCTGCCGGGAATGGAATCAATGAAGGCAAAGTCAGCCGCAGCATCCTGCAGATCCAGCGCCCAGCTGAGATCCCCAAGCAGTACAGTGGTATCCTCCGGCTGAATTACGCTAAGACCATTCTTTAGTTTTTCAAGGTAGCCGACCCAGTTACCGCCAAATATGTCCATCGGCTTGTCCGCACCGAAGCTCAGGTGCAGATCACCGATCGCGTAAAGCGCCATAAGCGTCCTCCTTAGCGCAGCAGATCTTTCAGCGCATCTTCCGTAATATTCATTGCGCCGGCGATGAAGGCTGCCTGATCGGCAGGATCGCAGTCCGCCAGCAGCAAAGCGGTGCGGCTCTCGCCGGTCTTTGCCCGGTAGTCCATCAAACCGCTGTAAGAAACCGCAGATCCGGTTTCCAGAATACAGGAACTGGTACGGTAAACGCTGGAAATAGCATTTCCGGCACGGTCATCGCTGACGACGGCGCAGAAAATGCCACGGTTCAGCTTTTGCGTGTCCTCTGCTTCCAGAGAGTAGATTCCGCCGGCTTTGCAGGTATTGTGATAGTTTGCAGCCTGAGCAACGCCAAGCGTACCGCAGATCAGCCGCTCCAATTCCACAAATGCAGTTTCCTGCACAGATGTGCGCAGCTCACCGTGGCGCAGCAGATCCCATACGCCGCTGTCCGGTGCGCAGGCGCAGATGATATTGCCAACGGGAAGACCCATTTCTCTGGCGTACCACGCAGCCATCGGCAGCCGGAAATCACCGCAGGACAGCGAAATATCTACCACGGATTCCGCCATCCCCTGCTTATACATTTCCGCAAAAACACCGAACAGCACAGCAATGCGGATGGCTATGGCCAACCAGGATGTGATCTGCAAATCGGTATCAAAGCAGCCGCAGATCTTCTCCGCCAGACGGCGCTCCATCTTCTCGTAGCTGCCGTCCAGATTGCGGAACAGCTCTGCGATTACAGTACGCTGATGGGCGCTCTTGATGCGGATGGGATTTCTGCCGATAGAAAACTCCACCTGCTTGCCCGTCAGCCGGGTAGCAAAGAAATTATTCAAAACCAGCGCGACACAATCTCCAAAGGACTGATCCGCAAGATCCTGCATCTCAATTTTCGGCATCTTAAACGGAACGAACAGGCCGCCGTTGGGCGCAGTATCATGCTTGATCGCGTGAAACGCTGTAAAGGTATCAAATCGGTCTGTGGTAGTTAAATACAGCATTTTTCCATTACCTCCAACGCATTTTCCCAATAGATTTTACGGACGATCTTCTCGCCCACTCCCCGCTCCAGCAAGCGCTTAGCCATCGCAGGGTAAGACTGCACGCCATCAAAGCCCTCAGCCAGCTCCTCACAGCCGTCCAGATCGCCGCCAAGCGCAATATGGTCGCCCTCGGGGTCCAGCTCCAGAAAATGCAGAATATGGTCACAGACCGTGTCCAGATTCGGCTCGGAGCCAAGAAACTCGGCATATTGATTGATACCGGCCACACCGCCGGTCTGGCAGATGGCACGGAACATATCATCCGTCAGATTCCGCTTCACATCGCACATAGTGCGGCTGTTGGAATGGCTGGCAATAACGGGCTTTTCCGCCATCTCCATAATGTCCCAAAAGCCCTCATCACTGATGTGGCTCACATCCACGATCATACCGACCCTCTGAGCCTCCCGGACGTATTCCCTGCCTTGATCTGTCAGACCACCGCTGGTAACATTCGAGCCGGTCAGCACATTTTCCTCGTTCCAGCCCAGAGTTGAAATGCGAAAGCCCACAGCATACAGATCCTGCAAAAGCGCAGGGTCAAAGTCAAAGCCCGCAGGGCCTTCAATGGTCAAAATGCCGGACATCAGACCCTTTTCGTAGTTCTCCCGGACCTCCTGGGCGGTATATGCCTGCTTGATCCAATCGGCGTTTGCCTCGATCTGGCTGAGGATCTCCCCCATTTCCCGCTCAAAAGCGATGACGGGAGACACCTGATACCATTCCCGGAACGCCGGTGTGGTAAAGCAGGCGAAGCACTGTGCATAGCCCGGCAATGTCTTTGCCCGTTCCAGGTCAATATGGAAGCCATTTTTGCGCAAAGAATTGCCGCCCATCAAATCTCTGCCAAGCAGAGCCAGCGCGGTATCACAATGCAGGTCAAAAACCGGAAAATTCATTGAAAAGCGTCCTCCAAATGTGTCAGTTCGGGGTTAGCGGTCATCGTTCCCTGGGGCGCGTAGATCTCGATTACATCGAATCTCGGCTGCAGATTCGTTGGATTGTTTGACAGATACATTGACGCAGTTGAGCGCAGTCTGTCCTGCTTGTGCGCATCCACATATTCCCGGGCAGACGCGAAATTACCGGACCGTCTCAGCTTTACTTCCACGAAAACCAAGTGTTTCCGGTCTTTTACGATCAGGTCGATCTCGCCAAAGCGGCATTTATAGCCGCAGGCAACCAGCTTATAGCGTTTCTTTTTCAGATAGTTCGCCGCCAGAGCCTCGCCCCACGCGCCTACGATCTTACTTTTCTCCATAGAATTTCTTCAGGAATGTCATTCGGTGGATATCCGTTGCGCCGTGCTCCGTCAGCGCGGCATAATGGGCCTTTGTGCCGTAGCCCTTATGTACTTCGAAACCGTATTGGGGGTACTTTTCGGCCATAGCATCCATCCAGTCATCACGGGTAACCTTGGCCAAAACAGACGCAGCAGCGATATTGGCGCTGAGACTGTCGCCCTTGACCACGGTCTTGACGGGGATTCCAAAATCCTTTTCCCGATTGCCGTCGATCAGTGCCAGCTCAGGCTTAACGCCAAGCTGATCCAGCGCCCGCTGCATCGCCAAAAATGTTGCCTGCAGGATATTGATCTCATCAATTTCCTGATGGGTGGCAAAGGCGATTCCGTAGGCAATGGCCTGCTCCTTAATAATGGGAACAAGCTCCCTGCGGCGCTTATCGGTCAGCTTTTTACTGTCATTCAGACCCGGGATATCCAGGTGGGGCGGCAAAATAACTGCCGCAGCGCAGACCGGGCCTGCCAGAGGGCCTCTGCCCGCTTCATCCACACCGCAAATGGTGGTGATGCCCTGGGCAAAGTAGGAATCTTCAATTTCCCACATATTCTTATCAGACATTTTTATTCCTCCGGTTCTTCCAGGGTGAATCTGCCCAGCTTGCCGCTGCGGTACTCGTCAACCAGCACCTTGGCCATCCGCTCTGTATTGATCTCGCCGCCGGAGATCAGGAATCCCCGCTTCCGGCCGGCCATTTCCAGCAGCTCATAGCCGGGAATGTCATCTGCTGTATCAATGCCGTAACGGTCCTTCAGAGCCTGGGGATAGCGCTGATGCAGCAGCTTGATCAGCCGGCAAGCCAGCTCTTCAATGTCAATGACACCGTCCTTGACCGCACCGGTATAGGCCAGCATCATACCCACCTCAGGGTCTTCAAACTTGGGCCACAGAATGCCCGGCGTGTCAAGCAAAAGCAAGCCGTTATCCACGGTAACCCACTGCTTGCCCCGGGTAACACCGGGACGGTTTTCCGCCTTTGCGCCCTTACGGCCGGAGATCTGGTTGATCAAAGTGGATTTGCCCACATTGGGGATACCCACCACCATCACCCGGACGGGTTTATTCATACCCTTTGCGGCATTGCGCTCGATTTTCTCTTTCAAAACGGATCGAACAGCCGGCTGAAAATCGCCGATACCCCTGCGGGACTTACAATCCGTCGGCACAGCGGCCATTCCCTTGCTCTTAAAATATTCCGACCAGCGCTTGGTCGCCGCAGGATCAGCAAGATCCATCCGGTTCAGGATCACAATCCGGGGCTTATTGGCACAAATGGTGTCGATATCGGGGTTGCGGCTGGCCATAGGAATCCGGGCATCCACGATCTCACAGACCGCATCCACCTGCTTTAAGTCCGCTTCGATCTGGCGGCGGGTCTTGGTCATATGGCCGGGATACCACTGAATATTCATCATATCCTGCTGCATCAGTCTACCACTCCTATTCTGGAGAAGTCCCGGGATTCCTTGGGATTTCCGGCATAGTCCGTGCCGTTGGTGCCGGGAATAAACAGGAAGATCACCTTGCCGATCACTTCCCTTTCGTCGATCAGGCCGATGCTGGGATGGCGGCTGTCCCGGGAGCCGTTACGGTTATCGCCCAAAACAAACAGACAGTCCTCCCCTACCACCAGAGGGAAATTGATTCCTTCATACAGCGATGTGGGAGTCAGCGTATAGGGCTCGTCCAGCTCCTCGCCGTTCACATAAACGACGCCTTCCTCAAAATCAATATCCACAACCTGGCCCTCGGTGGCGATGACACGCTTAACGATAGGTGCGCCGTTGTCAAAGGTCTCCTTGCTGGCCACGATCACATCGCCCTGTTTGGGGTTGCGATAAAAGACATTGCTCAGCACCAGCAGATAGTCGCCGTCTTTCAGAGTGTTGTTCATAGACGTACCGTCCACCACCACGACGCGAAGCACCAGAGATAACACAACAAGCAATGCCAGCAGATACAGAACATCGTGGGCATAGGTTAGCAGGGTCTTCTTCCAGCTGGGCTTCTCCTCCGCCTCATTATCAAGCTCAATATTCTCATTCATATCGCAAGAGAGAATATCTTCATCCTCTTTTTTACGGAAAAATCGCATTTTCATCACATCCAAGTCCGTTCAGCACCCCAGTGCTGACAATAATATAGACTATTATAAACGATAATTGCGTAAAAAAAAAGAGGGCAAAGCCCTCTTTTTTTCTTTTTTGCATTAAACCTTCTCTTTGACCTTGGCAGCCTTGCCGAAACGGCCACGGAGATAGTACAGCTTTGCACGACGGACCTTGCCCTTGCGGACAGTCTCGATCATTGCAACGTTGGGAGAATGCAGGGGGAAAACCTTCTCACAGCCGACACCGTAGGAGATACGGCGGACGGTGATGGTCTCGGTGATACCACCGTGCTTGCGGGCGATGACAGTGCCCTCGAAAACCTGGATACGCTCACGGGAGCCTTCCTTGATGCGAACGTGTACACGAACGGTGTCGCCGACCTTAACTTCGGGCAGCTCTTCCTTCATATACTGGCTGTTCAGAGCCTTTACGAGATCCATAACTTTGTCCTCCTTAATATATTAGGCGTTCATACGGCGCATTTTAGCCCGCAGAGGACTCACCCTGATTTCAGACCGCTGTATTATAACATCGCTTTTTCTAAAAATCAAGTACTTTTTTATAATTTTTTCCTGTTTTTTAGCAATAAATTCAAGAAAAAAGCACTGCCCTTTCGAGCAGTGCTTTTTGTTAAGAGAAATTACACGCCAGCCTTGGAGCGGCGGACAGCCTCAGCCTCGTCGCAGCTGTTGACCTTTGCCTCGTAACCAGCCAGAGGAACGATCTTCTCGTGGATGGAATCCAGGATCCAGGCAGCCTGCGGGAAGAAGAACTCGTCAAACTCGAAGGGAGGTGTGATCCAGTTCTTAGCGCCCACAACAACGGGAGGTGCATCCAGATCGTCGAAGCACAGGGTGGTGATGTTCTGTGCCACATCGTTCAGGTAGCTGCCGCGTGCGCAGGCATCGGAAACCAGAACGACCTTGCCGGTCTTACGGACGGACTCGATGATCTTGGTGTAATCCAGGGGCACCAGAGAGTGAATGTTGATGATATCGGCTTCCATGCCGTACTTCTCGCTCAGCTGCTTGGCAGCATCAACAGCGCGGTACAGAGCAGCACCGATGGTCAGGATGGTGATATCCTTACCGTCGCGGACCTTATTGGTGTCGCCGATCTCGATCTCATAACGCTCAGCGGGAACGCCGCCCTCGTGGAACTGCTCGCCCACGTCGTAAATTCTCTGGCTCTCGAAGAAGACCACGGGGTCAGTGCCCTTCAGAGCGGTCTCCATCAGGCCCTTAGCCTCCCAGGGAGTTGCGGGGAAGCAAACCTTCAGGCCGGGAATGTGTGCGCAAAGAGCGGTCCAGTCCTGAGAGTGCTGTGCGCCGTACTTGGAACCGACGGAAACACGCAGCACCAGAGGCATCTTCAGAATGCCAGCGGACATAGCCTGCCACTTGGACATCTGGTTGAAGATCTCGTCGCCTGCGCAGCCGATGAAGTCGGCGTACATCAGCTCGACCAGAGCTCGGCCGCCGGACAGAGCGTAACCGACAGCAGTACCAACGATAGCAGCCTCAGCCAAGGGAGAGTTGAACAGACGGCTGTGAGGCAGTGCGTCCATCATACCACGGTAAACGGCAAATGCGCCACCCCAGTCACGGCAGTCTTCGCCGTAAGCGATCAGAGTGGGATCCTCATAGAAGCGGTCCCAAATAACCTCGGACAGACCGTCACGCAGGTTGTACATCTTCATCTTGGAAACGGGCTTGCCGTTGGCGTCGATGGGAGCGCGCTCCTTGGACTTGATCTTCTTGTAGCCCTCGGCCTCTTCCTTGGGAACGGTGAACTCGGGCTCACGGTCGTCCAGCTTCTCAGCCTTCAGGTTGGAGAACATCAGGCGCTCAACAACAGCAGGATCCTTCTTGAAGTCGCAGTAGGGGCTGAACTCGGGATCAGCAGCGTACTTGCAAATCATAGTCATACGCTCGGAGGTTTCCTTCAGGATGGCATCGACCTCTTCCTGAGTCATAACGCCGGCCTCAACCAGCTTTGCAGGATAGGTAACGATGGGGTCCATTTCCTTCCAGGCGTCGATCTCTTCCTTGGTGCGGTATGCATTCTGGTCGGAGACGGAGTGGCCGGAGAAACGGTAAGTCAGGGTTTCCAGCATAACGGGGCCCTTGCCGCTGCGCAGCAGCTTCAGCTTGCGCTCCATAGCGTCGATGACAGCCAGAGGATTGAAGCCGTCAACGGTCTCAGCATAGAATTGGGTGGGGCTTACGCCGGAAGCGATACGGGACATGCAGCCCTGACCCATGGTCTCGCCGCGGGTCTGGTCGCCCATACCGTAGGAGTTATTGAAGGTGTTGTACAGGATGGGCATACCATCATTGTGGGACTCCCACAGAGTCTTATACTGATCCATAGCGGAGAAGTTCAGAGCCTCCCACACAGGACCGCGAGCCATAGAAGCATCACCGATGTTACATACGCAGATGCCAGGCTTGTTGTTAACCTTCTTATACAGAGCAGCGCCGGTGGAGATGGTGGCAGAGCCGCCAACGATGGCGTTGTTGGGGTAAATGCCGAAGGGCAGGAAGAATGCGTGCATAGAGCCGCCCATACCCATATGGAAGCCGGTCTCACGGGCAAAGATCTCAGCCAGTGTGCCATATAGGATGAAGCGGATAGCCAGCTCCTTGACGTCCTTGGTCTCGCCCAGCTTCTGGGTAGCGCGCAGGCACTTGCCGTCCAGGAAGGTCTCCATAACGTTCATCAGCTTCTCGTCGCTCATCTTGTTGATGGTGGAAAGAGCCTTAGCCAGAATCTCGGAGTGGCTACGGTGAGAGCCGAAAGCAAAGTCGTTCTCGTCCAGCAGATAAGCCTGTCCGACACAAGCAGATTCCTGACCGGTGGACAGGTGGGCAGGACCGGGATAAGTGTGGTCGATGCCGTTGTAGCCGCCCTGAGTCTTGATCAGGTTCAGCATGGTCTCGAACTCACGAAGGATGGTCATATCGCGGAAAATGCGGATCAGATCTTCCTTGGTGAACTTACCGGAGTCCAGTTCTTCCTGGATGGTCTTGTTATACTGGTTTACGGGGATGCTCTTGAAGCTGACCTTACCGGGTGCGCGCACCTCGTTGGGATCGACAAATAAATTCTTAGGCATTTTCTATTTCCTCCTTACTTAGCAAGCAGTGTAATGAATGCTTCCAGGTTGCTGCACAGTTCCTTCTGGAAACGGGCAGCGGGTGTACCATCCACAGCGCGGTGGTCGTAGGTCAGGCTCAGGCCCATAGCAGGATAGATGTCGATAGAGCCGTCGGCAGCCTTACGCACGCGGTCAACAGTACCGCAAACGCCCAGAATACCGGTCTGAGGCGGGTTGATAACAGGAGTGAAGCTCTCCACGCCCATATTGCCCAGGTTGGAAACGGTGAAGGTACCGCCGGACAGCTTGTCCGGGCTGATAGCGCCGTCGCGGCACTCAGCAGCCAGCTGCTTGACAGCCTTGGAGATCTCCAGCAGGCTCATTTCGTCTGCGTGGAAGATGGTGGGAACCATCAGGCCTCTGGGGGTATCAACTGCAACACCCAGGTTGACGTGCTTGAACTTGCGGATGGAGTTTTCATCCAGCATATGTGCGTTCAGGTCGGGATGATTCAGCAGAGTACGGGAAACAGCGTACAGAATGATGTCGCCGATAGTAATGCCGGCATACTCGCCGCCAGCAGCCTTCAGAGCCTTGCGGTAGTTCAGGATCGCGGTAGCATCGAAGGAAGTGGTGTGGGTCAGCTGAGCCATAGTGGACAGGCTGGTGTGCATAGACTTGCTGATGGCACGGCGGATACCGCTGAACTTCACATCCTCATATTCGGTTGTGGGAGCGGTCTCGACAGGAGCAGCAACGGGAGCAGCAGCCACAGTAGCCTTGGCGGGAACGCCTTCAGCGATCAGCTTCTTCACATCGCGCTCGATGATGCGGCCCTTAGGACCGGTGCCGGCAGCCAGAGTGGCGTCAACGCCATTGGCCTTAGCCAGCTTGGCAGCTCTGGGAGAAACGGGAGCGCACTTGACCACAGTTGCGGTGGTCTGAGCAGCGGCAGGAGCAGCAGTGGCCACAGGAGCAGCAACAGCAGCAGGTGCAGCAGCTGCGCCGGGACGCAGGCATGCAGTAGGCTCACCGGTAGGGCCGATGGCGCAAACATTTTCAAGGCAGGTAACCTCTTCACCTGCACCGAAGAAGATCTCCAGCAGCTCGCCTTCTGCGGTGGACTCGCATTCGAAGCTTGCCTTGTCAGTTTCATAAGTAAACAGAATGTCGCCGCGCTTGATCTGATCGCCCACCTTCTTCAGCCACTCGCCGATGATGCAGCTCTCGACGGTGATGCCGGCCTTGGGCATAATCACAGCCTTGGCCTTGGTGTCGGTCACGACAGCTTCAGCGGATGCTGCAGCGGGAGCAGCTTCAGCAGCAGGAGCAGCGGGAGCTTCCGCACCGCCCTCGCCTCTGAGCGCGGAGCAGTCCTCGCCCTTGGTGCCGATGGCGCAGACATTTACCAGGCAGGGCACCTCATCGCCCTCGCCAAAGAAAATCTCCAACAGTTCGCCCTCAGCAGTGGACTCACATTCAAAGCTAGCCTTATCGGTCTCGTAGGTGAACAGGATGTCGCCCAGCTTGATCTGGTCGCCAACCTTCTTCTGCCACTGGCCGATGATGCAGCTTTCCACGGTTATGCCGGCCTTCGGCATAATAACTGCAGATGCCATAGATATAGTTCCTCCTTAAAATAATTTCCACAGATATTTATAACATTTTATAACATTTTCGTCAATAGTTATTTTCGATTTCTTCACAGAATGATCACATTTTCGCTGCCTGCAGCCTGCTTTACAGCTTCCGGGGTGTCGCCGTCGGTGATCAGATAATCCAAATCGCTGAATTTTGCAAAGGTATAGGGCATCAGGCGGCTGAACTTGGTGTGGTCGCACATAGCAATGCTTGTCCGCGCTTTGGCAATGGCCGCGTGCTTAATGAGCATATCCCCTTCCGTGCCGCAAGTAAACCCGGATTCTGCTGAGCAGCCGGACACACCGACGAATGCCATATCAATGTTCATCTGCGACAGCATATCCAGCGTATTTTGACCAAAAAGGGACATATTCTTCCGATTTACCGTGCCGCAGCACAGCGTAATATTCACATTTGCGTGCTTGCAAAGCTCGATGGCGATGTTCGGGCCGGTGGTGATCACATTCAGCGGGATATCCGGCAGATTCCGGGCCAGGATCAGATTGGTGGTGCTGGCGTCCAGAAATACACTGCTCCCCTGCCGGATCAGCGAGATGGCCTTTTCCGCCATCTGCACCTTGCCGGAGATATTCTCGCGGATGCGCACATCAAAGCCAAGGTCGCCGCTGTGGCGTACAGCGCGGGCACCGCCGCGGACCTTGACAACAACGCCAAGCTGCTCCAGTGTGTCCAGATCCCGGTGAATGGTCATTAAGGACACATTGGGGATCAGCTCCTGCAGCTGTTTGATGGTAACCACGTAGTTTTTTTCAATAAAATCACGAATTTGGGATTGTCTGAATGTATTCATAATCATCCTCCAAATGTTAACTCCTGGAAAATATAACTTAATTATAACATTTTATAACATAAAGTCAACATATTGATTCAGCGATTTTCTAAAAATGGTCGAGTGTCGAGATTCGTTTGTATATTCTAAAGCTCAAGACACCTCAAGTTCGATATCCACAATACAAAAGAAAACTCCGGAATCCGCGAAAGCGGATTCCGGAGTTTTGGTCCGAGTGTCGAGATTCGAACTCGAGGCCTCTTGAACCCCATTCAAGCGCGATACCAAACTTCGCCACACCCGGATAATTCAGTTTGCGCCGCAGCGCTTGAGTATATTAGCATACCCTGACGAAAAATGCAAGCCCTTTTTCAAGATTTTTCAAAAATTTTTCAGCAGTAAGATGAATTGTCATTCCGAGGGCCGCAAGGCCCGTGGGAATCTCCCGGTACAATCTTCAGCACCAGGAGATTGCCACGTCGGGCTTTCGCCCTCCTCGCAATGACACATTATTCGCCAATATTGGACTTGATCACCTTGCCGATGTTCCACAGCATTGCAACCTTGTGCTCGGCTTCCAATTTTTCCGTCTCATTTTCGTACTCCACGAACACAGTATG
Source organism: Oscillospiraceae bacterium (assembly GCA_017466215.1). Lineage (GTDB taxonomy): Bacteria > Bacillota > Clostridia > Oscillospirales > Oscillospiraceae > Faecousia. The sequence continues at coordinate 13,070 of JAFTUO010000056.1, forward strand.
GCTGCCGCAATCGGCACATTCCACCTGAACATTCCAGCCGCCCTCGTGAACAAGCATACCGTTTCCGCGGCAGCAGGGGCATTCTTCCAGCTCAATTAATTCTTCCATAGTCTTCTCCTTATCTGAAGATAGTTTCATTGCCGTCATAGATCTCGTTTCGACAAACTTTTGCAAAATCCGGCTTCATTTCCGGCAAATACCGCTCAATGGCTGCCACCAAAAGCGCAGGATTCAGCGTAGGATTCTGGCAGCAGATCAAAGCGTTGATATCACAAGTGTTCTCATCTGTCATCTGTACGCTCAGTTTACGGATCATCGGGATGATATTTTGCTCCACGACGCCGTTCTTACCTCTCTTCTCGACCAACAGCTGGGGTGCAGTGAACAGCTCCTTGATCCTGTTGCAGGCATCTGCAGGAACGCCGTTGTCATATTCCAGCGTAATGGTGCAGTCAAGCAGCGCCAGGTCTCGGATCTTCCGGCCATCATTATATACCTTGACAACCCGAACACCGCGCACCAGCGCCCCGTTCAGTTTCTCACAGATTTCGTCGTTCGATGCATTGCAGCCCTCCAGATCGAAATCCAGCAGCTCACAGCGGCTTTCAACGCCCACAGATAGCGGCAGTGCGATGGAAACCGACGGTCTTGGGTTGAAGCCTTGGGTGTGAGTCAAGGGCAGACCTGCACGCTTGAATGCACGCTGGAACACGCGCATCAGATCCAGGTGGGACATAAAGACTGCATCCCCGGTCTTTTCAAACAAAGCTCTAGGCATCGCACTTCACCTCCTGAAGCAGGCAGTTGGCGCCACAGCCGGCGCAGCCCTCCCGACAATCCGGGGTGATCTTTTCCGCATAGGCCTGATGGCGCTCCCGGAGCAAGAATTTTTTGCTGATGCCCACGTCAATGGTATCCCAGGGCAGGATCTCATCTTCGCCGTAGCCACGGACGGTATAGAAATCGCCGTCGATGCCGCAAGCCTTCAGTGCGTCAAACCAAATGCCGTAGTTGAAATATTCATCCCAGCCATCCAGCTTTGCGCCATTCTTTACTGCCTCCTCGATCACCGGTCCAAGCCGGCGGTCGCCACGGGCGAAGATCGCCTCCAGACGGCTTAAATCAGGGCCGTGGTAGTCGTAGGTGATGGATTTGGAATAAAAATGGCTCTTCAGCAGCTTGCACCGCCGCAGATATTCTGCCGGGGTGATCTGCTGCTCCCACTGGAACGGCGTATGAGGCTTCGGCACAAAATAGGCCGTAGCCACGTGGACACGCAGTCCCCTTTTCTTATTCTGGGCGTGTTCCTGCCAGCATTTAATGATCTTATACACCAGTTCGGCGATGCCCAGTACGTCCTCATCCGTTTCCGTAGGCAGGCCCAGCATAAAGTAGAGCTTTACGTTGTTCCAGCCGCCGGAAAATGTGTTTGTACAGGTGGTCAGAATTTCCTCTTCCGTCAGATTCTTGTTGATCACATCACGCAGCCGCTGTGTGCCGGCCTCAGGCGCGAAGGTCAGGCCGCTCTTGCGCACCGTCTGCAGCTTCTGCATCAGTTCCCGGGAGAAATTGTCCGCACGCAGCGAAGGAACAGACAGATTCACGTGGGTCTGCGCACAGTACGGGATCATCTCATCGGTCAGATCCTTCAGGCCACGATAGTCCGATGTAGACAGGCTGGACAGCGTGATCTCATTATTGCCGGAGTCCTCAAGTGTCTCCACCGCCTGGCGGTACAGCACCTCGGCGCTTTTTCTGCGCACCGGGCGGCAGGAAAAGCCCGCTTGACAGAAGCGGCAGCCACGGATGCAGCCGCGCATCACTTCCAGATTTGCCCGGTCATGAACGATCTCCGTGGACGGAACGATCATCTTTGTGGGCCAATAGGCGCTGTCCAAGTCCTCAACGATTCGTTTTGTGACAGTTTTGGGCGCGCCATCCAGCGGCACGATGGCAGAAAGCGTGCCATCATTATTATATTCGTGGCGGTAAAAAGACGGAACATACACGCCGGGAATTTTTGCAACCTCGTGCAAGAATGCCTCTTTACTCCAGCTCTCAGCCTTAGCGCAGTCGTACAAGGACACGATCTCCACGGTAATGTCCTCGCCCTCGCCCAGGGAGAAAAAGTCCACAAAGTCCGCCAGAGGCTCAGGATTGTAAGCACAAACGCCACCGGCAAACACGATATTTTTAAGGCCCTGGCGGTCCTTGGAATGCATCGGCACACCGGACAGCCGCAGCATATTCAATATGTTGGCATAGCACATTTCATAGCCGATGGTAAAGGCGATCATATCAAAATCCTCAACGGGATCTTGACTCTCCAGCGCCCACAGTGGCAGATTGTTCTTAACCATCGCAGCTTCCATATCGCCCCAGGGGGCAAACACCCGCTCACACCATACGCCGTCCATCTGATTCATCACACCGTAGAGAATCCGCATGCCCACATTGGACATACCGATCTCGTAGGTGTCCGGGAAGCAGAATGCGATGCGCACCCGTATATCATTCAGATCCTTTTTGATCTCATTGAACTCGCCGCCAGTGTAGCGCGCTGGCTTTTGCACCGTCGGGAGAATTCTGTGCAGTAAATCGGTCATATGTGTACCCCTTTTCTTTATCTATACCATTGTACCCGCTGGAAGCTTTGTTTTCAAGGTCTATTTTTCATATCCAGCAGACATCTGACCGCCCTTCCGCCATCCAGCGGGTATATTGGAAGCAGATTATAAAAGCCCTGAAGCAGCGCGCAAAGAGCGATTCGCGGAATCCATCGCACAAGGAGCAACAACAGTAAGCTTCCCGCAGGACCTGCCAGTATACAGATCAGCGCCTTTACCGCCGGCAATTCATCTGCGTGCATCACCGCTCCCCTGTTTCCAACACTCAGCCTTCGTACCTTGCCACCGCAAAAATACACCGCCAGGGCGTGGCATACCTCGTGAAACGCCGCCGCAATTACCGCGGCCAAGATCCAGCGCAGTGGCAAGATCAGTATCATAAATGCCGCCCATATGCAGGCAGACGGACTGACAGTAAATTGAAAATCATTCCGGGATCTGGGCATTTTCTATGATCTCCCGACAAAAGGCCGTGATGGCATCTGAAAGCGATTCGCCGTTTTGCACAGCCTGCGCCATATTTTCAAGAGATTCTCCCGGCAGCTTCAGCGCATCGCCGCAAAAATACGATACAGCCATCAGCGCAATGCATATTGCGATGGCAAAAATCAGGGTATATTTCCCCTTATTCAGCTTCCAGGATCGGCGTTTATCCTTGCCGTAAACGATTCGATATCCCATCTTCGTCCCCTCCCGTATACAATATGGGTGCAGGGTTTGGATATTCTAAAAAGTGCCTGGCAGGGCTTGACAATACCCAAATGTTTCATTATAATAACCTAGCTATCGGGGTGTGGCGAAGCTTGGTATCGCGCTTGGTTCGGGTCCAAGAGGCCTCGGGTTCGAATCCCGACACTCCGACCAAAAAACCGGAATCCGCTTTTGCGGGTTCCGGTTTTTTCTTCGTGTCGGGATTCGAAGATCATAAATGCAACAGTCCTGTGGACTGTTGCTCGCGACGGCTCGACGGAGCGAAACAATAATCGTCGTCCATCTCTGGACGACGATGCAAACGAATCCCGACACTCCGTTCTGGGCTCTTGTTTAGTCCGTGGGAGAATCCCTTGATTGATAGACGCATCCAGTATGGATCTAGATAGCAATCAAGTATGTTCAATTTACGCAAGTCCTATAAACGATGATGCAAACGAATCCCAACACTCCCAAAAGCCAACATTCTACCAAAAAGAGATAGACATTCACTTGAAAAGTTTGGCAAAGTCGATATAATAGCAACAGATGGGGGTGATCGCGTGAATGACTATGCCTTTGGCAATTTTCTGTACCAACTGCGAACGGAAAAGGGATTATCCCAGGCACAGCTGGGCGAAATGCTGGGTGTAACCAACAAAGCCGTTTCCAAGTGGGAAACCGGCAGCGCAAAGCCCAACACCTCGCTGCTGTCTAGGCTTGCCGACATACTGGGCGTTACTGTTGAGGAGCTTTTCGCCTGCAAGCGGATCGAGCAGGATTCAGAGCTTGAAAATCTGAAAAATCTGCTGTGTGTTCAGAAGCGAAAGGCTGCGATGCGCACTGCTGCAGCTCTTTCTCTGGTCATCACAATGCCGTTAATTTTGTTTGACTTTATCTTTGTGATCGCTAGCTTTGCAGTTGACGACGAGTGGATCGGTCCTCTTGGCTCTGTTGGCATTATCATCGCCTTTGTTATTTCCCTTACTTCGTATATCATACACAGGGGTAATTTCCGGCGCACAATTATATCCAATGCTGCGGTCTGCGATGAACGGTATATCTCACTGATCAGAAAGTGGAACGCAATTTCGGTCGCCTCTATTTTGAGTCTGTTTGCGATCCTTATCACAATCGTTTGCATTGCTCCTGCAGAATTCATAAACGGCATTGCCGGAGATATTCTTTTCGCAGTTACCTTCATACTTATGACCCTGTGCGTTTGTATCTTTGTCTGCTGTCAAAGCCTGAAGCGGCTGCATAAGCTCAAATTCGTCAGGCAGCGCCAGGAACGACAGCCTTTCAAGCAATGGCCGCTGTGGACAAAGATCTGCTACTGTCTGGCTATGACCCTATTTCTTCTCTCATTCCCCCTGCAGTATTACGGTATGATCAGTATTTGCGCAAGAGGTTTGTCGATCGTTCTACTTGCGATCCTGATCCCGGTCAGAATGGAACGAACGGAATAAACGAACGGCAGCTCGAAAGAGCTGCCGTTAATTTATTCTTTACTTTCGTCAATAGACTGGATCATCGGGCTGTGGGTGTAGTACAGCCGGATATAGCTCACAAAAGACAGCAGCAGGAACGCAATATCAACGCCTGCAATGATATACACCGCCGTCTTGCTGATATCGGGGATCAGCACCAGCACGATCAGGCTGATAAACAGCACCGTCGTGCTGACCTTGCCGGCGATCAACGCACCCTTCAGGATCTTGCCCTTTCGCAGGATCAGGAAGCCTGCGATTGCCTGAAACGCCTCCTTAATCACAAACAGCGCTGCAAGGAACATCAAAACAGGATGCTTAAGCCGAATGATCAGGCAAACGATAAGAGTGAACTGCGTCGCCTTATCCGCCAGCGGGTCGAGGATCTTGCCGGTATTGGAGATCATATTGAAATGGCGCGCGATCTTGCCGTCGATCAGATCCGTCAGGCACGAGACCGCAAGGATCGCCGCGGCGACAAAGTAATCCTCCGGCTTTTCCGCCTTCAGATACAGCACTACGTACACGGGGATCAGCACCAGCCGGAACAGACTGAGCACATTTGGAATTGTAAACAGATCTTTCTTCCAGTCTTTTGCTAACATCGAATTTTCCTCCGTTGGTTGTAAACGCAACCAACTATATTATATGTAGGGAAACTCCAATAATCAAGGGACTTAACAACAATTTAATAGAAAATTTTCAATTATTCCCTGCCGTTTGCTGAATTGGCCGCCAGCGGATAGTGCAGCGCCAGCTGTTTCCAGGTGTGTTTATCCAGCTCTCCCGTTGCCGGGATCAGATTCATCTGCTGAAAAGAGGCCAGCGAATCCGCCGTGGCAATATCCAGAATCCCGTTCATAGACGGCGGAAGAATGCCGGCATACTGTTCTGACAAAACGATGAGGATCGCCTGCACGATATAGAGATTGGGATTTCTCTCACCGCGCCGTATCACCTGCCCCGGATCCAGAATGATCCGCAGAGGCTCAGCTTCCCCCTGCTCCACCAGGGCTGGCTCATATCTGGCCACGATTGCATCCCACGTATCCTGATCTGCAATACCGGTTGCCGGCAAGCCCACACTACGCTGAAATGCAGAGACTGCGCGCACTGTATCATTTCCGTAGATGCCGTCCGGCACTACGCTGGGTAACCGATCATCGTTTTCTCCGATCACGCGCAGCATCTGCTGCAGGCTGCGGATCGGCTGTCCTACAAAGGATTCATTGGGTCTCATCGAATCACCTCCTGGGCAACTGGATCTTGCTGTCCCGGCGTCAAGTCTCTGCCTGGGAACTGGGTCAGGGTCGTAGAACGGGCATAACGTGTGCGGCTGTTATTATTGGGTGCAAATGCGGTAACCGCATTGTCTGATTGCCGTGGGAATGTCTCTGCGTTTCGCAGGCTTGTATTTTCAATGCCGGCAAATTGATCGTAGATCTCATCCCAGGTAGCAGCGTCAACCGCGCCGGTCTGTGGCAGACCAAAATATCTCTGCGCTGCAATAACAGCGTTCTGCGTTGCTGGGCCAAAGATACCGTCCACCTCCAACGGCGGGATATTCTGGATATAGGCAGACAGCACCGACAGCATATACTGCAAATGACGCACCTTATCGCCGGTATCGCCCACCTCCAGAGAATTGGGATAGGACCAGTTGATGGAATAAAACTGCTGCCCGGAGCTTCGCAGTTCGCTTAGGTTTGTGACCGCCGTATAAAGACGAACCAGAGCGTACCAGGTGGCAGGGCCGACAATGCCATCCGGCGTCAGGTCAAATATCTCCTGAAATGCCCGCACAGCGGCCTCTGTTCTGCTACCGAAAATGCCATCCACCGTTGGAACTTTCGGTATGGCGGGATAGTTCTGGGAGATCCGATTCAATTCCACTTGAATCACGACCACAGACGGGCCGGAGCTGCCTCTTCGCAGCGGCGTGCCGGGATAGGAAGATGTAATGCCCCGGATCGGTGCATTGTTCACAATCTCCACGTTGCCGTAATAATTTCGCAGGATCTGGGTAGAGCTTAAACCCTGCTGTGCCAGGTTTTGGCTGCCCCACTGACTTAAGCCCTCACAGGTTACAGTTGTGCCGTTGCAGAATTTGGCAGCCAACGGCTCAACGAATCCCGGTCTGCGCAGATAGTCATTGAACAGTTCATCCACGAGCCGGGATATCCGGTCGAAAAAAGCCCTGCCGTTGACAAACGCCTGGTCAATGGCCGTGGAATTGGTGATATCAAAGTCATAGCCCCGGCTGCGATAAAACTCGGTGTAGACACGATTCAGCGCAAAGGATGTGATGGCCAGAATATTGGCCCGCAGGGCGCTGTCGTCCCAGGTGGGGTAAATCTCGCTGGAAGCAACATTCTTTACGTAGTCAACGAACGGCACAGTTACATTGGCAGCGTTGGACGATGGCGAACCAAGGTGCACGGTGATCCTCTGGGGTACAAACGGAATAACAGTTGGCATTGTACCCCTCCTTACAGATTCTGCGGCGGTGTCAGGAAGGTTTCCGACTTGCTCCAGAGCGACGGCAGCTCTGACAGCGGGATCATCTCCAAATTCTGTACCGTTACGGTATCGGCAAAGACCTGAAGATCATCCACCTGGATCTGCTCATAGCCTGGTATCCTTGCGCGTAGCGTTACCGATGTAAAGGGTGCGACGTTGCCCGGCGCCAGGCTTTCTGCCAGCTCAGGCACGGGAACCTCAATAGGCGTAATGCGTCCACTGCGGTCCGTCAGACGCATAGCAAGTATGGTATTGTCCGCGGTCGTAACAGAAATTGCAACATCCTTCAGCGGTAGTTCTGCAAAGCTGGAATAGGCGTGTACCTGTATGTAGCCTACAGACGGCAATTTAATTCCTCCTTTCAGGGTTTCAGGTTATAATATGCCGGTTGGAAACAAAAGGTGCAGCGGTCATTTTTATTGACACGCTTTCCATTTTGACGTATGATTAAGAAAAGGAGGAATGCATATGCTTCACGAAACTTTTCACTTAAAGAAGATCTATCCGGCTCTGGCAGATTTGAGCAACGATCCCACCCTGACCACGTATCTGCCTTACAATTTATCCGAAATGGGCAGGCAGGATCAAAAACATCCGGCCGTTCTGCTTTGTCCCGGTGGCGGATACTTGTTTTGCAGCCAGCGTGAGGATGAGCCCATCGCACTGAAGCTGCTTTCCTGGGGTTACCGGGTATTTATCCTGAATTACTCCTGCACTCCCTGTCATTTCCCTGCACAGCTTTGCGAGGTAGCTGCTGCTATGGATATGATCCACAAAAATGCCGAGGCTTGGCACATTGATGTAAATCGAATTGCCATTATGGGCTTCTCCGCCGGTGGACACCTGGCCGGACACTATTCCAACAGCTATAACTGTCCTGAGGTCCGGGCGATATTTCCTGACAGCAAGGCTGTTGCGGCCTCTATTCTTTGCTACCCAGTGATTACCGCTGAACAAATCGGATGTCACGTAAGTACAATGCAGAATTTGACCGGCCATACGGAACTCTCTGATGCTGATATCGCAAACTATTCTGTTGAGAAACTGGTAACCGAACAGACACCGCCTGCCTTTATCTGGCACACAGCCGCAGACGATGTTGTGCCAGTAGTAAACAGCCTGCTGTATGCTCAGGCTCTGGCTGCGCACGGAGTTTCCTTTGCACTGCATATCTACCCCCATGGCAGACACGGACTTTCCACGGTGGACACAATGAGTTGCGAACCTCTGGATGATCATACCCAACACGCCGGTCAATGGCTGATCGCACTGAAGGACTGGCTGGAAGTAACCCTTTAACCCAGAAAGGACTGCTTATGATTCAAAAAATCACATCCATTGATCCCAGCCTGCAGCATTTTGAAAGCGATCTGCAGCTGCGGATGGACAAATATGTTCAGACAAAAAATGCTTTGCTGCAGCCCGGCCAAAGCTTGAATGATTTCGCAAATGCCCATCTTTATCTCGGTATCCACCGGACGGAGGATGGCTGGGTCTATCGGGAATGGGCGCCTGCTGCCGATGAAATGTACTTTACCGGTGATTTTAACGGCTGGGACCGCCGCAGCTGTCCGATGACGAGAGTGGACAACGGCATCTTTGAGGTCCGTTTGCCCGGCCCGGATGCCCTGCAGAACGGCCAGAAGGTCAGCGCCATTGTCATCAGCGGCGACCGCGAATTGGATCGCATTCCCGCGTACGCAAACTATGTGGTGCAAGATCCCAACGACCATCAATGGAACGCATCCATTTATACCTCCTCCCCGTTCCGCTGGACAGATTCCGGCTTCAAGCCTCAGAAGAATCTGTTCATTTACGAATGCCACATCGGTATGGCCCAGGAGGATGGCAAGGTCAGCACGTACCGAGAATTCCGGGAACACAACCTGAAGCGCATCAAGGCCCTGGGCTACAATACGATCCAGATCATGGCGATTATGGAGCATCCGTATTACGCCTCCTTTGGCTATCAGGTTACCAATTTCTTCGCGCCGTCGTCCAAATTCGGCACACCGGATGACTTAAAAGAGCTGGTCAATGCAGCCCACGCGATGGGCATCACCGTATTGCTGGATGTAGTTCATTCCCACGCCGCTCCCAATACCCGGGAAGGCATCAACGAGTTTGACGGCTCAGATCATCAGTATTTCCACGCAGGTGCAAAGGGCAACCACAGCGCCTGGGGTACAAAATGCTTCAATTACGGCAAGCCGGAGGTCTTGCATTTTCTGCTGTCCAATCTGAAGTACTGGCAGACAGAATTTCATTTCGACGGTTTCCGCTTTGACGGCGTAACCTCAATGCTGTACCACGATCACGGTCTTGGTGTGGCCTTTTCTGACCAGAAGCAGTACTTCTCGATGAATACTGATCTGGAGGCCGTAACCTACCTGCAGCTTGCCAACGAGCTGGTGCGGCAGGTCAACCCCAATGCCATCACCATCGCAGAGGATACCTCTGCCCTGCCCGGTCTTGCGCTGCCCCTTGAGGTCGGCGGTGTGGGCTTTGATTACCGTCTTGCGATGGGTGAGCCGGATATGTGGATTCGTTTGCTGAAGGAAACCCCGGACGAATACTGGAATCTGAATAACATCTACTACGAGCTGGCCATCCGCCGTCCCCAGGAGCGGGTCATCGGCTATGTGGAATCCCACGACCAGGCCCTGGTGGGCGACAAAACGGTTATGTTCCGTATGTGCGATCAGGAGATGTACTGGGGTATGGACAAGTCCTACCGCAGCTTCACCGTCGACCGCGCAATGGCTCTGCATAAGATGCTGCGCTTGCTGACAATGAGCCTGGGCGGCGAGGGCTACCTGACCTTTATGGGCAATGAATTCGGCCATCCCGAATGGATCGACTTCCCCAGAGAGGGCAACGGCTGGAGCTACCATTACTGCCGCAGACAGTGGAGTCTGGCGGACAACCCGAATTTGAAATATGAATTCCTCAACACCTTTGACAGGGATATGGTGTCTATGGCCAAAAAGCAAAAGGTGCTTTCCGGCCACGACCGCCAGCTTCTGATCCACGAGGATGACAAGGTGATGGTGTACAAAAAAGGTGGAGCATTATTTGCCTACAATTTCCACTGCACCAAATCCTTTGACGGCTACTATATTCCCGTTCCCGGCCCGGGCAACTATCAGGTGATTATGAGCACCGACGATTTCTGCTACGGCGGTGATGGCCGTATCTACCACCAGTGCTATACCGCAACCAAGGGCGAGGATGGTACGTATGGCTTCCGGATCTATCTCCCCTCCCGTACAGCCGTGGTTTTCCGCAAGGTGAAATAATGCATTTTATCCGGCGTGATTTTCACGCCGGATTTGCCTTAAAATATCGAAATTAGGGCTTGACAAAACGGTAAAAGTGTTGTACGATACTCTGGCTGATTACGAAGCAGCTCTATGGAGAAGTCGCGTAGCTGGCCGAGCGCGCACGATTGGAAATCGTGTATACCCCAAAAGGGTATCGAGGGTTCAAATCCCTCCTTCTCCGCCATAAAAATAACACCCATCCGTTGGATGGGTGTTATTTTTATAAGTAAGGTGGGATTTAAAGATCATTAATGCAACACTCCGATGGACTGTTGCTCGCGAGGGCTTGACCGAGCAAAACCTTCATTGCCACTACGAAACTATAAAATAACAAGACCACCCAATCGGGTGGTCTTGCTTTTTCATTTTACCGCTTAATACTAGCGCTATTTGTGAAGCTGCTCTTATAGCTGCCACTGTAGGCGCGGACAGTGTACTGATAGGTTACGCCTGCCTTGGCCGTGGTGTCGGTGTAGCTTACTGCTGTGGTGGTCTTGATCTGCGTCCAGCCGGACCACTTGCCGCCGGAGTA
>JAFTUO010000057.1 GCA_017466215.1 Oscillospiraceae bacterium
GGCGTCCTCGACGGTCCGCCTCAAACATCTGCAAAAGCGGACTGTCCGGGAGGCCAGTCCCTACATTCCGTGTAACGAACAGAGCGATAAATTCGAATTTGACAATCCCTCTCCTTGGGTTTATAATAACCCCACAAGACAAAGGTACGGTTTCCCAGAGGCTGAGAAACCGTGCCGGCACCGAATGCAGCAAAGGAACTCCGTGAATTATCGAACTCGTTTGTAGGGACCGGCGTCCTCGACGGTCCGCCTGAAATGCCTACCGAGGCGGACTGTCCGGAGGCCAGTCCCTACATTCCCGTCGCAAAGAATCCTTCGTGCCGCATAGGGGCAGCCGCAGATCCCCGCTGTCATTGCGAACCAGTGCGCACACTGGTGTGGCAATCTCCAGTGAAAGGGTGGTTCTGCCAACCGCTGCCGTCTCTTTCAAGGATATCAAACGAAAGAGATGTGAACCAAATGGCAAAAATCAAAGAATTCCTCAAACGCAAAGACATCGTATTCTCCCCCAAACGCTATGGCATCGACGCCCTGGGCGCAATGGCGCAGGGTCTGTTCTGCTCGCTGCTGGTGGGTACGATCGTCAAGACCCTGGGCCAGCAATTAGCCCTGCAATTTCTCATCGACGTGGGCGACTTTGCCTCGGCGATGTCCGGCGCGGCAATGGCAGTAGCCATCGGCTACGCATTGAAAGCCCCGGCGCTGGTGCTCTTCTCCTTGGCCACCGTTGGCTACGCCGCCAATTCCCTGGGTGGGGCAGGCGGCCCGCTGGCGGTACTGATCATCGCCATCGCTGCGGCAGAATGCGGCAAAGCGGTTTCCAAGGAAACCAAAGTAGATATTTTGGTCACCCCCCTGACCACCATCCTGGTGGGCGTGGGCTTAGCTGCCCTCATCGCCGCCCCCATCGGCGCGGCTGCTGCCGCGGTGGGCAACTTTATCAAATGGGCAACGGATCTGCAGCCTTTCTTAATGGGCATCATCGTGTCCGTCACCGTGGGCATCGCCCTGACGCTCCCCATCTCCTCGGCAGCCATCTGCGCGGCGCTGGGTCTGACCGGTCTTGCCGGCGGCGCGGCGGTTGCCGGCTGCTGCGCCCATATGGTGGGCTTCGCGGTAATGAGCTTCCGGGAAAACCGCTGGGGCGGTCTGGTCGCCCAGGGCATCGGTACATCTATGCTCCAAATGCCGAATCTTGTGAAAAACCCCCGGTGCTGGCTGCCTCCGGTGATCACCTCTGCCATCACCGGCCCCATCGCCACCTGCATTTTCAAATTGCAAATGAACGGCGCGCCGGTCTCCTCCGGTATGGGTACTTGCGGTCTGGTAGGCCAGATCGGCGTGGTTACCGGTTGGTTTACCCCCTCCGACGCAGCCATCCTCAGCGGTGCTGCCCCCATCACCCCCGGCGCAATGGACTGGCTGGGCCTTATCCTCATCTGCTTCGTCCTCCCCGCCGTCTTAACCTGGCTGATTGCCATTCCTTTCCGCAGATCCGGCTGGATCAAAGAAGGCGACCTGAAATTAGATATGTAAAAAAGGCGGCATCAGCCGCCTTTTTTAATGCAGAATGGAGAATGCAGAATGCAGAATTGTGGTGTCATTCTGAGTGGCCGGGATGCCCCGGCGTCCAAGCGCAGAGCGCGCGGAAGTGCCCTTGGAGTGCAGGCATTTTTGTATTCGCTGCGCAAAGTACTACTCCCCGGGAGAGGGGATTTGAGGAGAACGGATTCCTCGCTTTGCTCGGAATGACAACTAAATTTTTAGATTGTCGCGGAAGCGACACATTCATTCTGCATTCTGCATTCTGCATTGTGCATTGTGCATTCAAAAACGGCCTGCGCCCATTGGCGCAAGCCGTTTTTCTTATCCAATTAAAATGCCATTCTCGCCGAAATCGTACACGACCCCGTCGATCTCCTTTTCGCCCAGAGCCGCCACGCCGTTGGAAAGCATATAGCACTTGCCCTGTTCGGTGTCGATCCAGCCGGTGCGCATCACGCCGGTGTCGGAGAAATAGCGCCAGCGGCCGTTGATCTCCGCCCAGCCGGTGGTCACAGAGCCGTCTTCCTTGAAATAGTAGTCCGCACCGCCATCGCAGTACCAGCCCACCCGGGGCGCGCCGTTTTGGTAGAAACACCGCACGCCATCCAGGAACACCCAGCCGTCCAAAACGGGAGCGTCCGCGGCAAC
>JAFTUO010000004.1 GCA_017466215.1 Oscillospiraceae bacterium
GGTTAGAATGTTTCAGACTGTTTGAAAGGAGACACTGCCATGAGTTTAGTACCTTATGTTGTTGAGCAGACCAGCCGCGGCGAGCGCAGCTATGACATTTTCTCCCGTCTGCTGAATGACCGCATCATTTTTCTGTCTGAAGAGGTCAATGATACCACTGCCAGCCTGATCGTTGCGCAGCTGCTGTACCTGGAGAATCAGGACCCCGATAAGGACATCCAGTTCTATATCAACAGCCCTGGCGGCAGCGTTACTGCCGGGATGGCGATCTACGATACGATGCAGTACATCAAGTGCGATGTCAACACCATCTGTGTTGGCATGGCCGCATCTATGGGTGCATTCTTGCTGTCTGCCGGTACAAAGGGCAAGCGTATGGCTCTGCCCAATGCGGAGATTATGATCCACCAGCCCTCTGCCGGCACCCAGGGTCAGATCACCGATATGGCCATTCATATGAAGCGCCTGCAGACCATCAAGGACCGGATGAACCGCATTCTGGCGGAGAAGACCGGCAAGTCCCTGGAAGAAGTTACTGCCGCCTGCGAGCGGGATAACTTTATGACAGCGGAAGAGGCTGTTGCCTTCGGCCTGATCGACGAGATCGTACAGCGCCACTAATTTTCATTGAAAGGCGGTTTAGGACCTATGGCTAACAGAGATGACCAGTCCATCCGCTGCAGTTTCTGCGGAAAAGGGGAGACCCAGACCTCGCGCTTGATCGCAGGCCCTGGGGTATATATCTGCAGTGAGTGCGTGCAGGCCTGCACGGAGCTTCTGCACGATAATATGCAGGCGGAGCAGCCCGCTCCTGAGCGTCTCCCGACCCCCATGGAGATCAAAAACTTTATGGACCATTACATCATCGGGCAGGAAGACGCCAAGGTGGCGCTGTCCGTAGCGGTGTACAATCACTATAAGCGGATCTATCTGGCTACAGATTCTGAGGTGGAGCTGCAGAAGAGCAATATTCTGCTGATCGGACCTACGGGCAGCGGCAAGACCCTCTTTGCCCAGACCCTTGCCAAGATCCTGGATGTACCTTTTGCCATTGCGGATGCCACCACGCTGACGGAAGCTGGCTATGTAGGCGATGATGTGGAGAATATCCTGCTTCGTCTGCTGCAGGCTGCGGATTTTGACATTGACGCAGCGGAACACGGCATCATCTACATCGACGAGATGGATAAGATCGCCCGCAAGAGCGAGAATACCTCCATAACCCGGGATGTTTCCGGTGAAGGTGTCCAGCAGGCTCTGCTGAAGATCCTGGAGGGCACTGTTGCCAGCGTTCCGCCCCAGGGCGGCCGCAAGCATCCCCAGCAGGAAATGATCCAGATCGACACATCCAATATTCTCTTTATCTGCGGCGGTGCATTTGACGGTCTTGACAAGATCATCGAAGCCCGGCAGGATCGCTCTTCCATCGGCTTCGGTGCCCAGATTCAGAGTAAGAAGGATCGAGATGTGGGTCAGCTGCTTGCTCAGGTTGAGCCGGACGATCTATTGAAATTCGGCATTATCCCAGAGTTGGTCGGACGTATGCCGGTGATCACCTGCCTGCACAGCTTGACGAAAGAGGATCTGATCCGCATTCTGCTCGAGCCCAAGAATGCCCTAACCAAGCAGTATCAGAAGCTGCTGGAGCTGGACAATGTGGAGCTGGAGATCAATAAGGATGCATTGGAAGCGGTTGCTGAGAAGGCTCTGGCGCGCAAGATCGGCGCAAGAGGACTTCGCAGCGTAATGGAAAGCATTATGACGAAGATCATGTTTGAGATCCCGTCTGATCTTACCATCCGCAAGGTGGTTATCACGAAAGACTGCATCACCGGCGGTGAGCCGAAGATCATCCGCGATGCAAAAAAGCCCAGAGCACAGCTGGGCGCAGCAAATTAACAGGGAAAGGAAGGGGGTAGGCTTACCCCCTTCTTCATCTTCACGAAAAGGAGGAGATCCCAAATGAGTGAGAATATTATTTCCGGCGTTCTGCCGGTTTTAGCCCTGCGGGGCTTGGCAGTCTTCCCGGATCAGACCGTTCATTTTGAGGTTGGCCGAAAGAAATCTGTTCTGGCGCTGGAAGAAGCGATGCGCAAGGATCAAAATCTGCTGCTGATCCCCCAAAAGGATATTACGGTAGACGATCCTGGAATGGAAGATCTGTATCCCATTGGTACGGTTGCTAAGGTCAAGCAGGTACTGCGCACCCAGGGCGAGACCATCCGTGTGCTGGTTTCCGGCATTTGCCGCGCAAGAATTCAGAAACTGGAGCAAGCTGAGCCCTATCTTTCCGGTATGGTGTTTTCCGTTCCGGAAACCACGGTTACGGATACGCTCCGCGCCCGGGCTTTGCGCCGGGAAGCTAACGCCATCTACGCCAATTATATTGATATGTCTGAGCAGCCTGCCCAGGCGATCCAGCTGCGGATGCTCAGCTCGGAAAGCTGTGGCTTCCTGGCGGACAGCATCGCCCAGAACGCCGGCTTTGATTTCCGGGATAAGATCAGCCTGCTGAATCAGTTAAACCCCGTGCGGCGTCTGGAAACAGCTGTGAAGCTGCTGGATCAGGAGCTGCAGATGCTGCAGCTGGAAAATGACATCCACGAGAAGACCCGCACCAATATGGACCGCCAGCAGAAGGATTACTATCTGCGCGAGCAGCTGAAGGCCATCCACGATGAGCTGGGCGACGATGAAGCATCTGAATTTGCGGGTTATGAGCAAAAGATCCGCAAGCTGGGTCTGGAGGAAACCTATGAATCCAAGCTCCTGCGGGATGTGGAGAAGCTGAGAAAGCAGCCCTTTGGCTCGTCTGAAGCTGCTGTTTTGCGCAATTATCTGGACACGCTGCTGGAGCTGCCGTGGAACGTCCGCACAAAGGAACGTGTGGATGTGGATGCCGCAAGAAAGATCCTGGAAAAGGATCACTACGGCCTGGAAAAGATCAAGGAGCGCATTCTGGAGACCATTGCGGTGCGACAGATGGCACCCAATATGCCGCCTCAGATCCTGTGTCTCGTTGGCCCTCCCGGCGTGGGCAAGACATCCATTGCATATTCTGTTGCAAGAAGTTTAAACCGTAAAATTGCGCGAATTGCATTAGGTGGCGTCCACGATGAAGCAGAGATCCGCGGCCATCGCAAGACCTATGTTGGCGCGATGCCCGGCCGGATTATGGCTGCCATCACTCAGGCTAAGAGCAGCAATCCGGTGCTTTTGCTGGATGAGGTGGATAAGCTGGGCTCTGACCATCGGGGCGACCCCAGCGCAGCACTGCTGGAGGTGCTGGATGCGGAGCAGAATAAGACCTATCGGGATCACTATCTGGAGATTCCTTTTGATCTGTCTGACGTAATGTTTATCACCACCGCAAACACCACCGATACCATCCCGAGACCCTTGCTGGACCGTATGGAGGTTATCGAGCTGGGCTCTTACACTGACGAAGAGAAGCTGATGATCACCAAGAATCATCTGATCCCCAATCAGCTGAAGAAGCACGGCCTTAAAAGAAATCAGCTGCGCATTACGGACGATGCCATCCGGGAGATCATCACCTGCTACACCCGGGAATCCGGCGTGCGGAATCTGGAGCGGAATATCGCAACCATCTGCCGCAAGGCGGACGTGCAGCTGCTGGATGACGAAAAGCTGAAGCGTATCACCGTAAATGGCGCGAATATCGAGAAGTTCCTGGGCCAGCGCAAGTTCCTGCCGGACCGTCTGCCCGTTAATGATCAGGTGGGTCTGGTTACCGGCCTTGCCTGGACATCTGTTGGCGGTGAGGTGCTGGAGGTTGAGGTCAATGTGATGGACGGCACCGGTAAACTGGAGCTGACCGGCAACCTGGGCGATGTGATGAAGGAATCTGCCCACGCGGCAATGAGCTATATTCGCGCAAACGCCAAACTACTGGGTATTGCTGAGGATTTCTACAAGACAAAGGATATCCACGTCCATTTCCCCGAGGGCGCTGTGCCTAAGGATGGCCCGTCTGCCGGCGTAACGGTCTGCACCGCTATCGTTTCTGCATTGACCGGCGCTACTGTACGCCGGGATGTGGCGATGACCGGTGAGATCTCCATCCGTGGCAGAGTGCTGCCCATTGGCGGCTTGAAAGAGAAGACAATGGCCGCTCTGCGGCACGGCATCACAACCGTCATCATCCCCAGAGAGAACGAAAAAGATCTGGCCGACATCGACCAGACCGTGCGCAGATCTCTGAATTTCATCACCGCCCAGACGGTAGATACCGTTCTGAGCGCCGCACTCAACCGCAGCAAGCAAGAGATGATGCCTGCAATGCTGAGCATCCCCGAGGACATCAAGGGTACGTCCCGCCGGCCGGATATCCGGCAGTGAGGTGGCTATGAACTTACAGAAAGTAGAATTTTTGATCTCCGCCGCGTCAACCAAGGACTTTCCTAAGAAGAACATCCCGGAGATCGCCTTTGCCGGAAAGTCCAATGTGGGAAAATCCTCGGTGATCAACCGCATTTTGCAGCGCAAAAACTTTGCAAGAGTGGGTGAAAAGCCGGGAAAGACTATCCACGTGAACTATTTTACTGTGGACAGTAAGTGCTACTTTGTTGACCTGCCCGGTTACGGCTATGCAAAGGTCTCCCAGGCGGAGAAAGACCGCTGGGGCAAGCTGATGGAGGATTATTTTGCCGCAAATCGCATTGATCTGGGCGTAATGATCGTCGATTGCAGACACGCACCCACCAACAACGATATTACGATGGCTGACTGGTTTATCCAGAGTGGCTGTCCGTTTGTGGTGGTTGCCAACAAGCTGGACAAGGTGAAGAAGAGTGAGCTTCAGGGCAATCTTGCTACAATCCGTGAGGATCTCAACCTTCCGGATGATACCATCGTTATTCCTTTTTCCGCGGAAAAGGGCGATGGCCGGGATGCGCTGGTAAAGCTGATCTTTAAAGCTGTCGGAGAATGAAATTAACACCCCACGAAATTCGTGGGGTGTCTTTTTATTTAGCTTCCTTTGCCTGCTTCAGGGCTGTTGCCAGCTGATCGGGGCAGGAGGTGGGCTTGCCGCCGCAGGTAGTGCCTTCCAGACGCTCGATAACTGCGTCAACGTCCATACCTTCCACCAGCGATGCGATGCCCTTGAGATTGCCGTTGCAGCCTCCGATGTAGGCAACATTCTTTACCTTGCCGTCTTCGATCTCAAAGTGGATCTCACGGGAGCAAGTGCCCTTGGTCTTGTAATGATACTGCATTTTATATGTTCCTTTCGTATTATGTTATGTCTGAAAGATCCGCATCCACGAAGGCGGCCAGTGCCTCCGGATTCAGGATCATTTGATGTCCCCGTTCACCGGCGGAAACTGCGATCTCGTCATAGAGGATGCAGGTTTCGTCGAAGTGGGTGGGGTATTTTCGCTTCATTCCCACGGGGCTGCAGCCGCCTCGGATATAGCCGGTAAGATTCAGAAGCTCCTTAACCGGAACGAGGGCGATGCTCTTATCGCCGGCAGCTTTTGCGGCCTTTTTCAGATCCAGCTCGCAGCAAACCGGAATGCAAAATACGTGGATACCGGTGCGTTCACCCCGGGCCACCAGGGTCTTGAACACCTGCTCCCGCGGCATACCAATGGCATCTGCCGCGTGGGTTCCGGAAAGATCATTTTCATCGTATTCATAAAAGCATTCCCGGCAGGGGATGCCGGCCTGTGCAACAAGGCGGATCGCATTGGTTTTCGTGCCCATAAAATCACCACGGCCATTATACGAAAGTTTTTTCATAATTTCAAGGAAAAACTGCCTGCCGGAACAAATATTTACCACAGTATGCAAATGCTTGCTGAAAGTCGCGTTTTCTTGACAAGTGTCATAATATGTTGTAATATGTCAGTAATTGAGTGGTATTCTCAATTTTCTCCTATCAGACCATGCCGTTTGCTGGTATTGAAAGAATGGTAAGAGGTTTCAAAATGAAAAAGAAGAAATTAGACGGTATGAAACGAACGATCCGGGTCACCGAAGGCTTCCTGGAGGTTCTGTTTCTGTCCGTCGCATATTATATTGTCTGGCGACTTGGCTATGAACGCAGCGATGGCTTCCCGGCATACTACGGCAACGGTAAGTACGTGCTTGCCGGTGTCTATGCGATTCTGGTCATTATGCTGTTTAATAATTTCGACGGCTTCAAGTTCGGCTATTTGAAGGCCATCGAATCCTTTGCATCGCAGCTGATCGCACTGTTTATCGTTAATTTCATTACGTATCTGCAGCTTTCGCTGATCGCTAACGTGATGATCTCGCCGCTGCCGATCCTGATGCTGATGGTGGTCGATGCGGTGATCGCGCTGGTGTGCGCTTTTCTGTTTACCTTTGTGTATCACAGACTTTACCCGCCGAAGAATATGGTGATGATCTACGGCAGCGACAATGCAGTAGACCTGAAGTTCAAGATGGATACTCGCTCTGACAAGTATCGCATCACAAAGCTGATCAGCGCGGAGGAGGGCTTTGACGCCATCTGCCGCCAGATTGGGGACTACGACGCCGTTATCATCAACGATGTTACCGCAGGTATCCGCAACGATCTGCTGAAATATTGCTATCACAACCGGATCCGCACCTATGTTGCACCCAAGATGACGGACATCATCCTCAAGGGCGCAACGGATATCAGCCTTTTTGATACACCGCTGCTGCTGGTCAGAGGAAAGGGCCTGACCTTCTCTCAGAGACTTGTGAAGCGGCTGATGGATATTGTGCTGTCTTTGATCGCGCTGATCATTACGTCCCCGATACTTTTGATCGTGTCTATCGCTATCAAGATTGAAGATGGCGGTCCGATCTTCTTCAAGCAGGAGCGTGTTACTCTGGGCGGCAAGGTGTTCAAAATTCTGAAATTCAGAAGTATGATCCCCAATGCAGAAATGGATGGAAAGGCCCAGCCTGCGGTTGACAATGACCCCAGAATCACCAAGGTCGGCAAGGTTATCCGCGCAACCCGTTTTGACGAGCTGCCGCAGATCCTTAACATCCTCAAGGGCGATATGAGCATTGTCGGACCGCGTCCGGAGCGTGTGGAGCATGTGCGCAAGTACTCCAAGATCATTCCGGAATTTGACTTCCGGCTTAGTGTCAAGGGTGGCCTGACCGGCTATGCCCAGGTCTATGGCAAATATAACACCACTCCTTACGATAAGCTCCGTCTTGATCTGATGTATATCGAGAATTACTCTGTGCTTCTGGATATCAAACTGATCTTGATGACCATCCGCATTATTCTGAAGAAGGAAAGTACAGAGGGCTTCAACGAGCGTAAGGCGCTGGAACGCAAAAAAGCGCAGCTTCTTAAGCAACTGCACGAAGAACAGAAGGAAGAAACCGCAGTTGGCAGTAAATAATTCAAAGTCCCCGATCTTCGGGGACTTTTCTTTTGCTAAAATCTTCATTGTTGGACATCCTATTAAAAAACACGGGAGGTTTCACAATGGAAGACAAAAATGCACAAATGAAGGAGCAGGAGCGGGAGCAGGTGGTAGAGCTTGGCTCTGACATTACCAAAAGCAAGCAGGGAAATATCTATACGCTGACCATCATCGGCCAGGTGGAGGGCCATCAGGTCCTGCCGGAAAACTGCAAGACCACAAAATATGAGCACGTATTGCCGCTTTTGGCTGGTATTGAGGAAAGTGATGAGATCGACGGTCTGCTGCTGCTTCTGAATACCGTCGGCGGAGATATTGAGGCCGGCCTTGCCATCGCAGAGATGATCGCTGGGATGAAAAAGCCCACGGTATCTCTGGTTTTGGGCGGTGGCCATTCCATCGGCATTCCCTTGGCGGTCTGCACCAAGAAGTCCTTCATCACGCCTACGGCCAGTATGACAGTACACCCGGTGCGGATGACCGGCCTTGTGGTAGGCGCACCCCAGACATTCCGGTATTTTCAGCGGATCCAGGAGCAGATCGCAGATTTTGTAACATCCAATTCCAAGATCAGCCGGGAGAATTTTGAGCATTATATGATGGCAACAGGGGAGATGGCCACTGACGTTGGCACGATCCTCTACGGAAAGGAAGCAGTTGCATCCGGGCTAATTGATAAGCTTGGTGGCTTGAACGATGCACTGTCCGCGCTGCACAAGATGATCAGCAGAAATAGTGCTAAGCGCGAAAAAAATTAAATCTGGGGTGGAAATTTCCGCAAAGTTATGTTATGATTAATTGAATAGTTTCAGAAAGGGGATCGCTTATGGAATTAAGCTGGTTTGAAAGCTTCATATACGGCATTGTTTCAGGCCTCACGGAATTCCTGCCGATCTCCGCCGAAGCCCACACGGCCATATACCTGCGCCTGATCGGAGCAGGGGATTACGGCCTGCTGCGGTTTATGACCCATATGGGTGCGCTGCTGGCGTTGCTGATCACCTGCGCACCAATGCTTTCCAAGCTCAACCGTGAGCGGAAGATCGCCGCAGTCACCAAAAAACGCCGCAAAAGAGCGCCGGACACCCGCAGCTTGACGGATATTCGCTTTTTGCGGATCTGTGTGATCGCGCTGATCATCGTGTTCATCCTCTATCCTGCCGTGCACGATCTTCACCAGAGGCTGTGGATCCTGGCAGGCTTTCTGATCGTAAACGGTATACTGCTGTATATCCCGCAGTTTTTGCCTGGTGCAAATAAGGACTCCCGATCGCTGTCGTCGCTTGACGGTATGATCGTGGGCCTGAGCGGCGGATTGGGCGTCATCCCCGGAATTTCCCGGGTTGGATTGTTAACCTCCGTGGCGCAAATGCGGGGAGCTGACAGGCGATATGCGCTGGATACGGCATTGCTGCTCAGTATTCCGGCGATCATTGTATTGCTGATCATTGATTTCTTTGCGATCCTTACAACGACTGTTGGATTGACGTTTATAGCGATCCTTTCCTGTATTACTGCCGGAATCACCTCATTTTCGAGTGCATTTTTCGGTATCTATATGATGCGGTTTCTTGCTGTACGGGCAGGCTTTTCCGGCTTTGCCTATTACAGCTGGGGACTGGCTCTGTTTTCCTTTATCCTATATCTGATGATCTAAGGAGGTATCTGCAATGGCAGTAGATAAAAAGAAGACCCACGCCCAAAAGGCTACTTCCTCCAAGCAGACCAAGAAGTCAACAGCCAGCAAAAAAGCTGCGGCTAAAAAGACAGAAGCGCCCAAGGAGGTCAAAACACGGATGCCTGCCCGGGTCGTTACAGCATTGATCAGCATTGCGCTGTTTCTGGTGTTTCTTGTAATGTCCCTGAATCCCGAAGGCGCACTTGTGGTGCTGTTTATGCAGATCGTTCACGGTCTGATCGGCAAGATCAGCTTCTACATAGCGATCCCTGCGCTGCTTTACTTATTTGTGATCCAGGCATTCAGCGGCAAGCGGCCGGTTCTGATGCGCAGCATCTGCCTTGTAGCCTTTGTGTTGCTTTGTGGCTGTACTTCTCAGCTGTTTATGCATCCCGTGCAGCTTCCTCAGGGCGTAGCCGTTCTGGGCGCACTGTTTGACGGTGGCGCTGCCGGCACAACGGCAGGTGTCCTCTGCGGCGGTCTGGCGCTGATCCTGCAGATGCTTTGCGGCAAGGTGATCTCTGTCATTGTCTTTATCGTTTCGGCGATCCTGGCCCTGCTGGCGGCGATGCAGATCACCATTCCCAGCATCATCCGTGCTGTTCAGAACCGTCCCAGACCCGAATGGGAGGACGAGGAGCAGGAGGAGCGTCAGGAGCCTGCGGCTGTTGTGGTCAATCACATTGCCAAGAAGCATATTGAACACGTGGAGCAGAAGCGTGCCCGGAAGAATGAGCAGATGCAGATCGACATTGATCTGGACGAGCCTGTTGTTCCCACCAAAATGCCAAAGCGCAAGCTGACCCCCGAAGCAACAGATATGATGCGCCAGCTGGACGTGGATGTGGACAGCCCCGTTGCTGCTGCCGGCAACGCTGTTTCCGGGGATGCAAATGTTGATCTCATTATGGACGCAGACAAGAAGAAGCCTGCCAAGAAGACCAATACAATGCCCGTTCTGGAGGTTGAGGAAGAGCCCTTTGTTGAGGATGTGCCTCCTGCACCGACTGCAGATGTAAAGGTAGAAAAGGTTACTGCCAAGGAGGCTTCTGAATCTGCTGCCCAGGTGGCTGCGGAGATCGAGCAGGCCCAGGCGCAGGAGAAACCGGAGTATTGCTTCCCGCCCATTGACCTGCTGGCCAGCCCCTCCAGAGGTATGATGGACGGCACCACAGAAATGCGGGAAAACAGCCGCCGGCTGAATGAAACTCTGGCCAGCTTCAAAATCGAAGCCCATATCATCAATGTTACCCGTGGCCCCAGTATTACCCGCTATGAGGTTGAGCTGGATAAGGGCGTGCGGCTGAATAAGCTTACCACCTGCGCCAACGATATCGCCCTGAGCTTGGGCGTTTCCAATGTGCGTATCGCCGCTGTGCCGGGTAAGATCTCTGTTGTGGGCATCGAAGTGCCCAACAAGGCGGTTACAACCGTTTCGCTGCGCGAGGTTATTGATTCCAATGAATTCTGCCGTGCAAAATCCAAGTCCTCCTTTGCGGTGGGCAAAGACATCGGCGGCAGCTGCATTGTGGGCAACATTTCCAAGCTTCCCCATATGCTGATCGCCGGTACTACCGGCTCCGGTAAGTCCGTTTGTATGAATTCCATCATCATTTCCTTGCTGTACAAGGCAAGCCCTGATGATGTTAAGCTCATTATGGTCGACCCGAAGATGGTTGAGCTGGGCATTTACAACGGTATCCCGCACCTGCTGATCCCCGTGGTTACCGACCCCAAGAAGGCTGCCGGCAGTCTGCAGTGGGCGGTTACCGAAATGATGCGCCGCTATAAGTCGATGTCTGATGCCGGTGTCCGGGATCTGGAGTCCTATAACAGCATTATCGAGACCCAGGAGATCGAGGGTGTCAAGCTGCCTCACGTGGTGGTCATCATCGACGAGCTGGCAGACCTGATGCTTGTCGCTGCCAAGGAAGTGGAAGAATCTATCTGCCGCATTGCCCAGATGGGCCGTGCTGCCGGTATTCACCTGGTCATCGCTACCCAGCGTCCCTCTGCAGACGTTATCACGGGTCTGATGAAAGCAAATATTCCTTCCCGTATCGCGTTTGCTGTTGCATCCGCTATGGAATCCCGCATCATTTTGGATACTCCCGGTGCGGAGAAACTGGTTGGTCGCGGCGATATGCTCTTCGCACCCATCGGTGCAGGCAAGCCCCTGCGTGTGCAGGGCTGCTTCGTCAGCGATGAGGAAGTGGAGGCCGTCGCCAGCTACGTCAAGAATAACTACAACACCAACTACGATCAGACCGTTATGGAGGAGATCGAGCGCAAGGCTGCCCAGACCGGAAATGCCAAGGCTGCGGCCACAGCTGCCGATCCCGAGCCCAATTCTGCGGAGCTGGACGGCGACGAAATGCTGCCTGCAGCCGTGGACGTGATCCTGGAGACAGGTCAGGCCTCGGTTTCTATGCTCCAGCGGCGTCTGAAGCTGGGCTATGCCCGTGCCGCGCGGATCGTGGATGAGATGGAGGAGAAGGGTATTGTCGGCCCGTTCCAGGGAAGCAAGCCCCGCACGATCCTTGTTACCAAGGAGCAGTGGGAGCAGATGAAGTCCGGCCAGCCGGCCCAGATGGACTTTGACGATCTGGAAGAAGACAGCGACGAAGTCCCCGACGAACTGATGTGATCGAAAGCGGAATTTCCGCTCTAGATAAATAAATTTTGCATCGCATCCGGATGGCCGGAGCGACAGCAAGGAGGAAATTAAATTGAATAAAGCAAATGTCAAACGTATGGTAGGCATCGCGTTGCTGATGGCGCTGGTCATCGTAATGCAGTTTTTGAGCGGAATCATACCGCCGGTGGGTGGCTTCACCATCTCGCTGGTGCTGATCCCCATCGTTATGGGCGCGGCTATGTACGGGCCGACTGCAGGCGCGATCCTCGGTGCAACCTTCGGTGTCATCGTGTACATCAACTGCGTTACCGGCGCAGATCCCGGCGGCGCAATGGTTTTCCAGGCCAATCCTGTGCTGTGTTTTGTTGTCGTTCTGGCGAAGGGCACGCTGGCAGGCCTGGCTTCCGGCTTGGTATACAAGCTGATGAAGCGCTGGAATCCCTACATTGCAATGCTCTGCGCGGCTATCGTGTGTCCCGTTGTCAACACCGGTGTGTTTGTTGGTTGTATGCTGCTGTTCTTCGTGGATGTACTCAGTGCCTGGGCGGCCGGTGCGGATCTGGTTGGATATATTCTGACCGGACTGATCCTCGCCAATTTTGTCCCTGAGCTGATCATTAACGTGGTTTTCAGCCCCGCAGGCCAGCGGATCATCCATATGTTCAAAAGAAAATAAGATTGCTTTCAATGTGCCCGGGTCGGTATATCTGCCGATCCGGGCACATAGTATTTTGCAGGAGTTGATGCAAATGAAATGTGCCTGGCAAGAGCTGCTGGCGATCCTGCCGCCGGCGATGCGTCCGGAGGTGGACAAACTGGGAAGAGAGGATGCGCAGGAGCTGCGTCTGCGCCTGGGAAGACCGGTAGAGCTTGTTACGCACAGCGGCAGTCGGTGGCTGCCCCGGAATATCAGCGCTCAGGATATCAGCTTCGTGATCCAAACTGCCAGCAAATATTCTCCCTGGGCGGCATCCACCGTATCCCAGGGTTACATTACAGCCCCCGGCGGCCACCGTATCGGTATGTGCGGAGATGCGGTGGTGAAAGCGGATAAAGCGGTAGGTATTCGAACTGCGACATCTCTTTGCATCCGGGTAGCGCGGGATTTTCCCGGTATTGCGGCAAGAGCATTGGAAATCAGCGGCAATATTCTGGTCATCGGCCCTCCGGGCAGCGGCAAAACGACCCTGCTGCGGGATCTGATCCGCCAGATCTCCAACAGCGGCAGCAGCATTACCGTTGTGGACGAGCGTGGGGAGCTGTTTCCTGCGGGATTTGATCAGGGCAGACGCACAGATGTGCTGTCCGGCTGTGCCAAGTCCCAGGGGCTTAGTATGGCAATGAGAACGATGGGGCCAAGCTGTATCGCCGTGGATGAGATCACAGCTCAGAGCGACTGCCAAGCGCTGCTGCAATGCGGCTGGTGCGGTGTGCGCTTGTTGGCTACCGCGCACGCAAGTAATCTCAACGATCTGAAAAGTCGTCCGGTTTACAGACCGCTTTTGGACACCCGGCTTTTTGACAACGTGTTGGTCTTACGGCGGGACAAGACCTGGTACACGGAAAGGATGATGGTATGTCTGTAAGGTACATAGGCGCGATAATGATCTTTGTGTCCTGCGGTGCATATGGCTTTCTGCTGGCGGCGAATTACCGCCGTGAGGAGCGCAGTTTGGTGGAGCTGGTGGGGCTGCTTACCCATATGCAATGCGAGCTGGAATATCGGCTGACCCCGCTGCCGCAGATCTGCGCCAACGCTGCACGGGAGGCAACAGGCTGTCTTCGCATGGTATTTTCCGTCCTGGCGCAGGAGCTGGAGGATCAGATATCCCCGGATGCAGCTGCTTGTATGCAGGCAGCTTTGTTGGCTGTCAAGGATCTGCCGTCTTTGTCCAGAAAGGCATTGCTCGCATTGGGAAATTCCTTAGGAAGATTTGATCTGGATGGACAAATGAACGAGCTATCTGCCGTAAAACAGCAATGCGCAACACTTTTGGAGCAAATGCGCTCGCACCGGGATGTGCGACTTCGCAGTTATCAGACGCTGGGGCTGTGCGTTGGGGCAGGTCTGGCAATTCTATTTTTGTGATCTATGGATATTGATTTGATTTTTAAGATCGCAGCCATCGGTATTATTGTTTCCATCTTAAATCAGGTGCTTGCCCGATCCGGCAGGGAGGAGCAGGCGACGATGACAACCCTGGCAGGTCTTGTTGTGGTTTTGATGATGATCGCGCAGAAGATATCCGAGCTGTTCGATCTGGTCAAAACGCTGTTTCATTTCTGATGGACGACGTACTGAAGGTAATATTCGGGGCATTGATTGCTGTGATCCTGGGGCTGACACTTCGCCATCAGGGAAAGGATATGGCGCTGCTGCTCAGCACGGCGGTGTGCTGTATGGTCGTTGCGGTGGGGATCGCCTATCTGACGCCGGTGGTAGATTTCGTGCGGCAGCTGCACGAAAATACCGGCAGTGATCCGGAATTTCTGCGGATACTGCTGAAATCCGTGGGTATCGGTTTGGTAGCGGAGATTGCAGGGCTGATTTGCACCGATGCCGGTAATGCTGCTCTGGCGAAAACGATCCAAATTCTCGCCGCAGCGGTCGTATTGTGGATGGCTTTGCCGCTAATGAGCGCTCTGCTGGAGCTGGTACAGAGGATGATGGAGGAAGTATGAGAAAACTGATCGTACTGATACTTCTTGCGGTGATCTTTGCTGTTCCTGTATCAGCACAGGAATATACTGCGCCGGAAGCGCCGGACGAGGCGCTGGGTCTGATGCCGGTGGAGCGGACGACCTTTGGACAGGATCTGTGGACGGTCGTAAAAGGTGCTGTCGGCAAGCTGCAGCCGGAGCTGGCAGCAGCGGTGAAGATATGTGTTGCTCTGGTGGCAATAACGATGGCGGTTTCCCTTGTGAGCTCGATGCCCGGCAAGTCGGCAAAGGTGGTGGAGCTGGTCGGCGTGATCACTGCAGCATCCTTGCTTCTGCAGCAGACGGGCTCTATGATCCGCACAGGGGCGGAAACAGTAACGCAACTAAGTGAGTATGGGAAGCTGCTGCTGCCGGTTATGACGGCCGCTCTGGCGGCGCAGGGCGGCATTACAACCTCCGGCACGCTGTATGTCAGCACCACAGTGTTTGATGCGCTGCTGACAGCTGGAATTTCCGCCATTTTGATCCCGCTGGTCTATTGCTTTTTGGCGCTGTCCGTTGCCAGCTGTGCAACGGGGCAGGATATATTAAAGAAACTTTGCGATTTTGCAAAATGGCTTAGCACCTGGCTGCTAAAAACTGCACTTTATATTTTCACCGGGTTTATCGGCGTAACCGGCGTGGTCAGCGGAACAGCAGATGCCACCGCGCTGAAAGCTACGAAGCTGACGATGTCCGGGATGATACCGGTGGTTGGCGGTATTCTGTCTGAGGCATCAGAAGCCGTACTGGTGGGCGTTGGGGTGATGAAAAGCACCGCAGGTACATACGGACTTTTGGCGGTGATCGCCATCTGGATCGCACCGTTTCTGCAGATCGGCATCCGTTATCTGCTTCTGAAGCTGACAGCGGCCGTATGCGGCGTTTTCGGCATTAAGCAGATATCTGCGCTTATCAGCGCGTTTTCTGACGCTATGGGGCTTCTGCTGGGTATGACCAGCGCCATCTGCATCATATTGCTCATCAGCCTGACTTGTTTTCTGAAAGGAGTGGGATAATGCAGGGCATAAAGGAATATCTATTTGGTGTCATTGCTGCGGCAATACTATGTGCCATCGTATCCCAACTGGTGGGAAAAGACGGTCTGTTAAGTGCAGCAGTCAAGTTGATCACCGGCATATTTATGCTGCTGACGTTAGTCTCGCCGGTTTTGAATCTTAAGATCAGCGCGCCCGGTGAAATATTCTCAGACATTTCCCTGCAGGCAGATCAGATAACATCCTCCGCATCAGATTCCACCCGGGAAACGATTTCCGGTATCATAAAAGAAAAAACTGAGGCATATATCTTGGACAAAGCCAACTTACACGGCGCGGCTCTGACGGTGGATGTTTCTCTGTCTGAAAGTGAGATCCCGGAGCCTGTTTCCGTGCAGATCAGCGGAAATGTATCCCCCTACACCAGAAAAATACTGTCTGAAACCATCGAGAAGGATCTGGGCATTGCCACGGAGGCACAAATATGGAACTGACGGAAAAAATTATGGGATGGGTCCGCAAATACCGTTTCGTCGTATTGATCCTGCTGATCGGTATTGCGCTGATGCTGATTCCATTCGGGGGTACAAAGGAAACGCAAGCGCCGGCTCAGACGACTGTCGCCACTCAGCCGGACATTTCTGAGGAATTAAGTCAAATTCTCAGCCAGATCGACGGGGCAGGGGAGGTGTCCGTTATGCTCTCTGTTCGCACCGGCACAAGCACCGTTTACCAGACGGACGAAAGCATAACCGGCGGCGACAATGATTCAAGCAGGCACGATACCGTCATCGTTACCGACGAAAACCGAACGCAGTCAGGGCTTGTTCAGCACATCGTGTATCCGGAATACCGCGGCGCGATCATTGTGTGCCAGGGTGCAGACAATGTGCAGGTACGGCTGAGCATAATGGAGGCGGTTGCCCGTATAACCGGGTTGGGAATGGATAAAATTTCTGTATTGAAAATGAAATGAATGGAGGATCATTTATGAAAAATATCAAAAACTGGCAGAAAAACTTGATCGCTGCGGCAATACTGGTGGTTGTATGTGCCGGAATCTACATGAACTGGATGTACAATAATACCGAGAGCGTCGGGGATCTGACCGATACACTGGACGCAGAAAAGGTAATGTCTCAGGACGGGATTCTGCTGGATACCGAGAATTTGGACGCAGACGGCAACACTACAGTTGACTATTTTGCTGCCGTCCGTTTGTCCCGCCAGCAGGCAAGAGACAGCGCTGTGGAATTGCTGCAGGAGGCTATGGCGTATGGCGAGGAAGCAGAGAACCAGCAATCCTCTGCACAGCTGGAACAGATCGTGCAGACTGCACTGACTGAGGCCCAGATCGAAAGCCTCGTCATCGCAAAGGGCTATACGGACTGCGTTGCCTATATGTCTGACGAGGGGATCTCCGTAGCTGTCGCATCTCCCGAGGGTGGCATTCAGCAGGCGGATGTCTCCATTATCTCTGACATCGTGCTGACCCAGACGGATATTGCTTTGTCCGATATCCGGGTCGTTGAAGTGGTATAAGCATAACGGGCTGTTTTTGTAACAGCCCGTTATTTTCAGATTGACTTGCCTTATATTTTTTGGTATACTGTAAAAAACTAGATTGCCGCAGTAGGCACAGATGATTTAGGAGGTTATTCTCATGGCTGATAACAAGCAGTATATTACCCAGACCCAGGAAAATGGCGCTGTTATGATTTCTGAAGAAGTCATCGCCACCATCGTTTCCAACGCCGTTTCTGATGTAGAAGGCGTGGTAAGCATCGGCGCAGCAAGATCCAATCTGGAGCGCAAGCTTTTGAACAAGGGTATGAAGATCACCATCACCGAGACCAACGAGGTTACCATTGAATGCAATATCGTGGTGTCCTACGGTACATCTGTGATCACCGTCGCAAACGCAGCGCAGGATGCTGCCGCTGCCGCTGTCGAAGCTATGACCGGCATCAAGCCCACTGCCGTCAATATCAACGTAGCCGGTATCGTCCGTCAGTAAGCTGCTATGACAAGAGGAGACGCCAGAGAACTGGCTGTTCATTTGATCTATTCCCAGACCTTTACCGGCGATGAGCCGGAGCAGGTCGTAGCCACTCGGCTGCAGAAGGAATACTATGAAAAACTGGCTGCGGAGAACGAAATTTACTCCGAGCGCCCCAGAGGTGCGCAGCGCGCTTACATTGACGCAGTTGTTGCCGGTGTAACAAACAGGATGGACGAACTGAACGAGTTGATCCAGCAGTATTCCATCAGCTGGGATATTTCCCGCATTTCCCGCCTGGCAAGAACGATTATGCAGCTGGCGATCTATGAGATCCAGAACATTGCAGACGTTCCCACCGGCGTTGCCGTGTCTGAGGCCGTGCGCCTTGCCAAGAAGTACGACGGCAGCGACACCGGCGCATTCGTCAACGGCATTCTGGGCGCATATGCCAGAAGCCTGACCCCTGAGGAAGTAAAATGAGTGTCATCGGGTTTGATACCAGCAATTATACCACCTCCATCGCCCATTACGACGGGGCAGAGGGTGTCAATTGTTCGCAGCTGCTGCCTGTCAAACAGGGTCAGCTGGGACTGCGTCAGTCTGATGCAGTATTTCATCATACCAAAAGCCTGCCGGAGCTTTCCGGCAGGCTGTTTTCCCTTGTAGATGCGGCTGATATACAGGCAATTGGCGTTTCCTCCCGGCCCAGAGCCGTGGAAGGGAGCTATATGCCCTGTTTTTTGGTAGGCGTTTCCCACGCGACAATGCTCAGCGACTTGCTTCGCGTACCGCTGTTTGAGGTCTCTCACCAGCAGGGCCACGTTGCGGCATCTCTATGGAGCGCCGGCCGTATGGATCTGATGGATAAGCCGCATCTTGCCTGGCATCTGTCTGGCGGCACGACTGAGCTGCTGCTGGTAGAGCCGGAGGGTAAGAACGTCCGCTGTACCCGCATCGGCGGCACGACGGACATTTCCGCCGGTCAATTGATTGACCGCACAGGTCTTCTGCTGGAGCTGCCTTTCCCGTCGGGTAAGTATCTGGACGAACTGAGCAAAGCGGCTGTTGGCACGGAGCTTTTTAAGGTGAAATGTCCGGAAATGGAATTTTCGCTGTCCGGTCTTCAGAATAAGGTGCAGAAATTCCACGCAGGCAACAATGCCGAAACCGCGGCATATGCACTGCGGTGCGTTGCTTATGCTGTTCGCAAGGCAACAGAGAATGCCTTGAAGCAATACCCGGGTTTAGAGGTGGTCTTTTCCGGCGGCGTAGCCTCCAATTCCTTGCTTCGCGAGGAGCTGAAGGATCTGAATCCCGTTTTCTGCGAGCCGAAATATTCCACCGATAATGCGATGGGCGTAGCCGTACTTACACACCGTCTTGCGGAGGTGTAATATGGAGCAAAAGATCCTATCCATCACCCAGATCAACGAATATATCCGCGCCAGAATGGATGCAGATCCCATGCTGGCCAGCATTGCCGTCCGGGGTGAGATCAGTAACTATAAGCTGTATCCTTCCGGCCATCACTACTTCACCTTGAAGGATGAGGGCGGTGCGCTGAAGTGCGTTATGTTCAAGGGCAATGCATTTAAGCTTCGCTTCCGTCCGGAAAACGGAATGAAGGTCATCGCTCTGGGCAAGATCTCTGTATTTCCCAGAGATGGCGCGTATCAGCTGTACGTCAGCGCGATGACGGTGGATGGCGTGGGCGATCTTCACGCTGCCTTCGAGCAGCTGAAAGCCAAGCTGGCCGCCGAGGGGCTTTTTGACCCGGCGCACAAGAAGTCGCTGCCAAAATATCCCGGCACCATCGGCATCATCACCAGCTCTGCCGGCGCGGCGGTCCACGATATGCTGCGTATTCTGCGAAAGCGCTATCCGCTGACAAGGGCCGTTTTGCTGCCGGTTCGGGTGCAAGGCGTGGAAGCGCCACCGGAAATTGCGGCTGCTATCCGCTATGCAAACTATTATAAGCTGGCAGATCTGCTGATCGTGGGCCGCGGCGGCGGCTCTATCGAGGATCTGTGGGCGTTTAACGACGAGATCGTGGCACGAGCCATCTATGATTCCAAAATTCCGGTTATCTCCGCTGTAGGACACGAGCCGGATGTAACCATATCTGATTTTGTAGCCGATTTGCGGGCCGCCACGCCGTCCAACGCGGCAGAATTGGCCGTTCCTGACCAGGATGCTCTTCGCCAGACGCTGGACAGTATGTCCTCTGCAATGGCTACAGCCTTGCAGCGGCAGGTAAAGAGCGCAAAGCAGCACCTGCATACACTATCTTCCAGCCCCGCCCTTTGCTCACCAACGGGCTATCTGGATCAGAAGCGTAAGGATACGGTGCTGCTAAGTAACCGCCTTGTTTCGGCGCATATCCGGTGTGTTGAGCGGAAAAAGCGCCATTTTGTGGAGCTGACCGCCAAACTGGATGCCATGAGCCCGCTGAAGGTACTGACCCGCGGCTATGCCATCACCCAGCTGGAAAGCGGCGATGTACTCCGGTCTGTAGAGCAGGTAAACCCTGACGACAAGATCGTCATTTCCGTCAGCGACGGTAAGATCAATGCCATCGTAACTGAATGAAAGGGGAACTCCCAATGAATGAGAAGAATATGACCTTTGAACAGTCGATGCAGCGCCTGGAGCAGATCGTCCGGGCAATGGAACGCGGCGACGTGGCGCTGGACGAGAGCTTAAAGCTGTTCCAGGAGGGCACTGCGCTGGTCAGAAGCTGTGGAAAGCTTTTGGACGATGCGGAGCTTCAGATCAAGAAAGTAACCGCAGCGGCCGACGGAAGCCCCCAGATGGAGGATTTTGCAGATGAAGCTTAACGAACAGACTGCGCTGTACCGCGAATATATCGAAAAATATCTGGCCGATTGGTACGAAAGATTTCACGACGAGCCGCAAAATTCCCTTTTTGAAGCGATGGAATATAGCCTTCTGGCAGGCGGCAAGCGCTTGCGGCCCATTCTTGCCTTTGAATTCTGCCGCATCTGCGGCGCCGACTGGAAAATGGCAGCGCCCTTTGCGGCGGCTGTGGAGATGATCCATACTTACAGTCTGATCCACGATGATCTTCCCAGTATGGATAATGACGATCTTCGCCGGGGAAGACCCACCAATCACAAGGTCTATGGCGAAGCGATGGCGATCCTTGCTGGCGATGCACTGCTGACGGACGCCTTTGCTGTCGCTTCTACCGCGCAGCTGGCGCAGCCACAGGATATGGCCTTTGTCATCAGCGTACTCAGCGAATGCGCAGGCTCTCTGGGTATGGTGGGCGGCCAGGTGCTGGATATTCGCAGCGAGGAGCGGGAATGCACAGAGGAGGAGATCCTCAACATTCAGTCCCGTAAGACCGGCGCTCTGATCAATGCCGCCTGCGTCCTGGGCGTGATCGCCGCCGGCGGTACGGAGGAGCAGATTGACGCCGCCGCCAGCTTTGCCGGCGCGCTGGGCATTGCATTCCAGATCCGGGACGATATGCTGGATGTCATCGGCACAAAGGATGAGATGGGCAAGGGCGTGGGCACAGACGAGGTCAAGAACACCTTTGTCCGGCTCTACGGCCTGGAAAAATGTGAAGAACTGGTGCAAAGGTATACGGATGCCGCGCTGTCAGCGCTGGATGCATTTGAAGATCCCGGCATACTCCCGGAGCTTGCTGCCAGTCTGACCGCCAGAAGGAACTGAGAGGAGTGGGATAATGCGACAGTATAACCGCTATGTTATGAATCCCGACGGAAAGTGGACAAAGGCTTCTGTGCTTTGTATGGCCGGTGCGCTGTTTACCCTGGCCGTGTATTATTTTGGCTTCCGGGGTCTGGTTTCGGTCGGTTTTCTGGAGGCAGTGTTCTGTCTGTTCCTGCCGCTGATCCTGATGGTGGCATATATCGCGCTGATCCACTTTATGAAATGGAATGCACCGGGCTTATTTGCCATTATGGGATTGCTTTTCTGCATTTTCCTGTTCTTCGGCACATTCGGCTCGGGAAATGTACTGCGGATCATTCTTGGCGTTGTGTGGTATCCGCTGTCCGCGCTGGCCCTGGTGGCCTGTGCAGGTGGATATCTGCCGGGAAAGCAGCCTGCAGTTTTCGTATTTCCCATTGCGATCTTCTTCCGCTTGATCGTTTTCGGGCTTGGAAACGGATTGGTATTGTTTGTTAATGACCTCTCCGCTGCGCTGACGCTTGCAGCGCTCGGCTGTCTGATGATGAGCTTTGAAAGCAAGAAGGTAAGATAATAAAAAGATCCCGAAATGGTTAACATTTCGGGATCTTATATTATTCCTTAACCAGGGAGACGATAATATCTGCCGCCTCTTCAATGCCGATCTTGCCGGTGTTCAGGCAGATGTCGTAATTCTCTGCAGCGCCCCAGGTGCGGCCGGTATAGTGCTGGTAGTTCAGCGCGCGGCGCTTATCTTTCTCCTGGAGGCGGGTCTGAGGACTCTTCTCAGATTCACCGTAGAGCCGCACGATGCGGTCTGCCCGCTGCTCCATATCTGCGTGGATATAGGCGTGAAGAGCATCAGGTCTGTCCTTGAGGATGTAATCCGCATTTCTGCCTACGATAACGCAAGGGCCGGCCTCTGCCAGCTGGATGATCGTGCTGCACTGGATGTGCCACAGAAAATCTGCAGTAGACATACCATTCATCACGCCCGGTACGCCCTGCGGCGCAAAGGCGTAGGAGAACATTGTTTTGCCCGGTGCGTGTTCACCGTGCTCCTCCACAAATTTGGGAGCAAAGCCGGATTCCAGGGAGATCTGCTCTACAAGCTCCTTATCATAAAAGGGAATGCCGAGCTTTTCTGCAACCATACGGCCAACCGTGCGACCGCCGCTGCCAAATTGACGACTGATGGTAATGATGTTCTTTTTCATAGCCATACCTCCAATTTATGATTCTGATATCAGTATACCATCCGTGCCGAATCTTGTCAAATGACCTGCTGGAGAAATTTTAGGCAAATTTCCTCGTACCGCACGTGGTCGGTGATATAGCTAAGACCGTGGCCGGCATCCTGGAATATATGAAGTTGGGCGTGATCGGCACAGTTTTCGTAGATCTGCTTGCTCATTTCGCAGGGGACGAAGCGATCGTCTCCGCCGTGGATCAACAGGATCGGTATATTCGTGTTTTTAACTGCGGATACAGCGTCGCAGCTATTGAGAATAAAACCGCCAAAAACGAAAGCGCCCAGCCACAGAAACGGATAGGCCAGGGGAGGGGGATAGCCCACATCCTTACAGACCTTGCGGATGATCGCCGACGGTGAGGAATAGGCGCAATCTGCCATAATGCCGCGGACATTTTTTGGCAGCTGCAGCGATGCGCTCATTAAAACTGTAGCAGCACCCATCGAAATACCGCTGAGAATAATGGGCGTTTCCGCACCAAGACGCCGGCGTACATATTCGATCCATTTCAGACAGTCATACCGCTCCCGGATGCCGAAGCTGATCACTCTGCCACCGCTGGTGCCGTGGGCCCGTTGGTCTACCGCCAGGACGTTATAGCCCAGCTTCAGACCCAGTGCAAATCCACCGGCGCAATCCCGCAGGGTAGGACTGCGATAGCCGTGAAATACAATGATCACCGGTGCGTCCTTGACAACATCATAGAATCTTCCGTGGAGGGTCAGACCGTCGTAGGATGAGATGTAGACATCCTCGCACTGGGTTTGCTCCATAATGCGGGTGCTTCTGTCCATTAAGTGCTGAACAGCCTGAAATTGCGGTCTGTTCACCTGCTCATAAGGATCTTCAAAGTGATCTTTCGCCACGTGAAAGCAAATTTTGTAGGTATATCGGCTCAAAAGCAGTATCACGATCAGCACCGCACCGCAAATGATCCAAGGCATATGACCACTCCTTTCTGCTTGATATTATTACTATATTGCCAACAAGCCGATTCTTCAATACCAAAATTCATTGACACCGTGAAAAATTTGGGTTATTTTGAAGAGGGGTGATCCTATGTACTACTATGAGACCCATCTGCATACCGCGCCCGCCAGTGGTTGCGCCAGATGGAGCGCAGCCGATGCTGTCAGATACTTCAAAGCTGCCGGTTATGCAGGAATCTTCATCACGAATCATTTCTTAGATGACGATATTCCCGAGCTTCGTGCGCTGCCGTATGCGCAGCAGATCGAGCTGTATTTTGCTGACTACGAAGAAGGTCTGCGTGCCGGCAGGGAAGTGGGTCTGGCTGTTTTCAGCGGTGTGGAACTGTCTTACAAGAAAACAGATTTCCTTATCTACGGTCTGAGCAAGGAATGGTATCTCGCTCATCCCGAGATCGACGGGATGGCTGTTAAGGACTTTCTGGCGCTGGCGCAGCGTGAGGGCGCGCTGGTGATCCACGCCCATCCGTTCCGGGAGGCCGGATCTATCGACCATATTCGTCTGTACCCCCGCAGCGTCCACGGCGTGGAAATTTATAACGCCAACCGCTCTGCATTTGAGAACGAAATGGCGCAAAATTATGCCCGTAATTACGGCTTGCTGCCATTTGCCGGCAGCGATATCCACGGCAAGGAATCTCACGGCCAGCGCGGCGGTATGTGCTGCGAAACGCCCATCACCGACGAGCAGGACTTTGTCAAAAAAGTTCTGGCTGGGGAGATGGAGACGTTTCATAAAGAATTGAAGCCGTTTGTGAAGTAATCATAATTGACCATATTGCGCTTCGCGAGGAGCCGAGGGGAATTGAGTTGCATCTGCGTATTGTCTTTATTGACCGCATTTCACAGCCGTACCGGCTGCGCTCCGCGGTCAATGGAATCTCCCACGGACTAACCAAGTGTCCACCGGACACTTGGTTACACCAGTGTGTGCACTGGTGCCGTCCTTTCGATTCCACCGGCGACACAAAAATAAAAGGCCACCCCAGCCGGGGTGGCCTTTTATTTTTGTCAATGGGCTACAAAAAAGATATTTTGGGCAGTTTTGCGTATGAATTCGAACGCTCACAATCTTCGTCGGAATAAACATCATCGAAAACTTTTATCAGTTTGTTCATCAGTTCAATAGTCATGCCCTTTAATGATGGAATATGAATGAAAACTGTATTAGGATTTTTCTTTAGCATATGATAATATGCAGCATTACACAGATAACGGGTCGGTTTATCAGAAATAGTGTAAGAGACATCTACGCTTCCCAACATAGTTTCTAAATAATGTATGTCAAAATCCGTGCACACCATTTCAGCATTGTACTTTGCACACTTTTCGATTCGGACTTTATTGACCAGGTTCTTATCGACACCAAACATATACACTGTGCTACAATCGCCGCTGACAAATGAAATGTCTTTTTCCAATCCTTGAAAACTATTGGTTAATAAAATATACTTAGCTGCCGTTTGATCTACCAACTGAAAAGAAGTGTTGTTCTTGCCCTTGAAAGCAGTAAAAAGAATCTTCATTTATTTTCCTTTGCGGTATTAAGTGATGCAATCAGCATTCTCTTGATTTCTTCTGCAAGAGAAAGGATCTCATCAAAGTTATATTCCATAAGATTTGTTCTTTTCAGAAGTGTGAGCCAATAAATACTTTCTCCCATTTCTTTAAGGGAAATATGCAGTTTTGATATAAAATCAGCCTTACTGTTACCGTAAACTGCTTCGTTAATATTTGCTCCTACACTTGTCGCAGAACGAAGCAACTGTTTTGCGATAGTTGTGTCTTTCTTTGTTTTAGAAAACTCCTCGTAAAACAAAACAACCTGTGTTGCAAAGTCAAGAGATTTATTAAGTAACGGACTGTTCATTTGCTATCACCTCTGCTTGAATTATATCACATTATATGACTTAATTCAATGCTTTGCGGAGAAAAGCTACCTTTTCTCTTCTCTTTTCTCTCTTATCTTTTCTCTGGAAACGACAATTTGAGAGAAGAGAGAAGAACGACAAGAGAAAAGTGAAAAGAACAAAAAGAAACGACAATCCTCTGTCGAAAATTGTCGTTTCTTTTTGGTGGAGCCGAGGGGAATCGAACCCCTGTCCGAAAGCAACTTGGAAAGAAATTCTCCGGGTGCAGTTTGTTATTTACATTCCCTTATCCCGGCGGGAACAAACACCCTTCGGGACTTAGTAGCTTCATTATGCATGGTGCGGGCAAAGCTTACCGCACGCACGTTCTCCACTTCAATCACACCCGAGCCCGGCTCGTGGACCTTCCGGGGCGGATGGGCGCCTAATTAGGCAGCCAGAGCAACAGTATTGTTGTCAGTTAAATTTAAAAAGTTACCCGTTTTATCGTGGTCAGGTGCCACGACCCGCTATTCCAGCCTCACTACCCCCGTCGAAACCAGTACGGCCCCGTATTTGAGATAAAAGTGAAGAGTGAAGAGTGAAAAGTTGTGGTGTCTTGGGTCGCAAAGCAACCCAAGACAATTTAGATTAAAAACGTCCGTAGGGATCGGGGAGTCTCTTGGGCTCGGGGTAAGTCTCGCCCTTGGTGTCCACGGTGATGGATGCGATCTTCTGTTCCGCCACGGGGCGGTCCTGCATACCGGTCTTGGTGGAAGCGATGGCATCGACAACCTCCATACCGGAGGTAACCTTACCGAATGCGGCATACTGCTGATCCAGGTGCTTGGCATCGGCGTGCATAATAAAGAACTGGGAGCCGGCAGAGTTGGGGGAGGAGGAACGCGCCATACTCAGAACGCCGCGCTTGTGCTTCAGGTCGTTCTTTACACCGTTAAAGAAGAACTCACCCTTGATGCAGTAGCCAGGGCCGCCCATTCCCGTACCCTCGGGGCAGCCACCCTGGATCATAAAGCCGGGGATAACACGATGGAAGATCAGACCGTCGTAGAAATTATGATTACAAAGGTCGATGAAATTATACACGCTCTGGGGTGCGATCTCGGGGTACAGCTCGCCCTCGATAACGCCACCGTTTTCCATTGTGATCTTAAAAGTAGGATTTGCCATATTAGTACCTCTCTTTCATAGCGCGCTCAATCTGGCGCTTGGCGTCCTTTTCTGCCGCAGATTGCCGCTTGTCATACAGTTTCTTGCCCTTACACAGACCAACCTTGACCTTCACACGACCTCTTTTCAAGTAAACGGACAAGGGGATCAGGGAATAGCCGTCCTGCTTGACCTTGCCATACAGCCGCATAATCTCCCGCTTGTGCATCAGCAGGCGGCGCGGCCTGCGAGGATCGGGATTGAATCTGTTTCCGTGATCGTAAGGGGAGATGTGCATCTGATTCACCAGAAGCTCGCCATCTTTAATGCCACACCAGGCGTCTTTCAAATTCAGCGTGCCTGCGCGGATGGATTTGACCTCGGTACCCATCAGCTCAATGCCGGCCTCCATCTCTTCTTCGATGAAGTATTCGTGGCTGGCTTCCCGATTCCGGGCCATAATTTTAATCGGTGTATTGTCCAAGGTCTCACCTCCATTACTGCGTGTATTATACCACGACTGTCAAGTCAGTCAAACAGGAATTTCTCGAATTCCGTTACCGTATTGAACGTAAAATCGCATAGCGATTCCATTTCCTTGCAGACCTCCGGAAAGCCCTGCCGACCCCAAGCCGCAAATGCTATGGGAATTGCTGCAGCTCTTGCCATGCTGACTGCAAATTTCATATCATCTACAACCAGCATTTCCTCCGGAGAAAAGCCAAATTGGTTGCGGATCTGCGTCAGTGACCAGGGACTGGGCTTTCGCTTGTCTTCCGGCAGCTCCCAGCTGTAGATCACATCCGGCTCCAAGCCGAAGTGGGTACGATAATCCCGGAGGATACTGTCCCGGGAGGACATAGACACTACGCAGATTTTTCCGCCGGCATTGCGATAGCGATGCAGCAGCTCTTTGATGCCGGGAAACGCATCCGGAATATGCTCCCGGGCGTAATCCTGCCAGAATTGATATTCCTGCTTCAGCTCTGTATCATCCATACCGAAGCGGATCTTGCACATTTCCGTAAATGACATTTTGCTGCAGTCGGCGATATAGTCGCGCAGGGAATAGGTTGTTCCCGGATAGTATTGCTCCAGATAGCGGCAAAAGCAGGGATAGTTGACTGTGGCTTCACTTTGCACTACAGTATCATCGTGATCCAGCACCAGGCAGGGATATTTCAGCATAAAATGCACCTCTCTTTTCCTTTATTATACCAGACCGGCAGGGAAGTGGCAACCTGAAAATTCCACTTGCTATTATAGAACAAATGTGCTACAATAAAGAAAAACGCAAGGAGGTGGCCGGAATATGAGCAATCAGCCGGTAGATGTCATATCGGTCTGCAGCGCCAGCGGCGATATCCGGCCATTGCGGCTGCGTATGGAGGACGAGCAGCATCAGCTGCTGCGGGTAGATATCGACGAGATCATTAGTGTGCGCCCCGTTCAGTTTGTGGGCATTGAGGCGCAGATCTTTCTGTGCAAAGCCAAGGTTGCGGGGAAGCAGTGGCTTTTTGAGCTGAAATATACCATTCGCACCCATAGCTGGTGCTTTTTCAGGAGGGTGTACTGATGGCGCAGCGTGTTATTTTCCACGTGGATGCCAATTCCGCGTTTTTAAGCTGGTCGGCAGCCTATCGGGTCAAGGTGCTGGGCGAAACCGAGGACTTAAGAGATATCCCATCGGTGGTAGCCGGGGATAAGGAGTCCCGGCACAGCATTATCCTTGCCAAAAGCGCACCGGCGAAGAAATTCGGCATTCAGACCGGCGAGCCGCTGTTTCAGGCCTTAGAAAAATGCCCGCAGCTGAAGATTGTACAGCCGGACTATCCGCTGTATGTGGAGGCAAGCCGTCATTTTGTGGAAATGCTGCGGCAGTTCAGCCCTCAGGTGCAGCAATATTCTATCGACGAGGCCTGGGTGGATATGACCGGCACGGAGCGCCTCTTCGGAAGTCCCCGATTGGCCGCGGAAAAGATGCGCCAGCGGATCAATGACGAATTGGGCTTCACCGTCAATATCGGCATTTCCAGCAATAAGCTGCTGGCAAAAATGGCTGGCGATTTTGAAAAGCCCAATAAGGTACACACCCTTTTCCCGGAGGAAATGGAGGAGAAGATGTGGCCGCTGCCGGTGCGGGATCTGTTTTTGGTAGGTCCGGCCACCGAGAAAAAACTGAAAGTATACGGTATATACACAATCGGCGACCTTGCAAAGACAGATTTAGCCCTCCTGCGCAGGCGATTGGGAAAGCACGGCGAGACCATCTGGCACTTCGCCAACGGCCGCAATGCTGACGCAGTAACCCCGGAGCCTCAGGAGAATAAGGGCTACGGAAATTCCGTTACAACGCCCAAGGATGTGATAAGCACCCAGCAGGCCCATCAGGTACTGCTGAGTCTGTGTGAAACGGTAGCCGCCCGGATGCGCAAGGACGGCAAATGCGGCAGCTGTATCAGCATCCATCTGCGCACCAACGACTTTTCTCACGCATCCCATCAGACGGTGCTTCTGGGCGCTACAAACATCACCGGCGAGATCTTTGAGGCGGCCTGCCGTGTCTTTGACGAGATGTGGGATCGGGTTACGCCACTGCGGCAGCTAGGGGTGCAGATGACCCGGCTTTCCACCGAGCCGTACCAGCAATACGACCTGTTTTCCGGGATGAGTCCGGAGCGCTACGAGCGGAAGATCAAGCTGGACGAAACGGTGGACGCTCTGCGGGATAAATTCGGCGAGGAAATCATCCGCCGGGCGAAATTTGCCCAGGATCCTGACTCCCATATGGCCGGCGGCCTGGACAAAGCCCGACGTACCGGCATCACAAAACCCGTTCCCGATGAATTTTAGGGTAGAAAATCCAACAAAAGCGGTGTATAATATCCTTAAAGGGGAGGCGATGCTGTGGCAATCGTAAAATTTTACCGGGGTGACCCGAAAAACGCACCCAGGACCACGATGCCGGCCCATCTGGGCGCTAATGTGATCCTGACCTGCCAGGGTAAGCTACTGCTGGAAAAGCGCCGGGACAGCGACACCTGGGGCTTGGTCGGCGGCGGTGTGAAAAAGCACGAGACCGAGCTGCAGGCCATTACCCGGGAAATCTACGAGGAGCTTGGCATCCGCGTGAAGAAGGAGCAGCTGCGCAAGCTGGGCGTCTACGGTGAGCCGGGACGCATTGCCGCATATCAGGACGGCAGCGTATGGCGAATGGTAATCGTGGTATTCGGGCTGGATCTGGAAGAAGAGCCGGCACTTCGCATCAGCGCAGAGTCCAGAGAACTCCGCTTTTTCAGCAGGGAAGAACTAGAAAATATAGACATTGTGATCACCCATAGCGATATTGTGGAAGATCACTTTCTGAACGCATAACACGCCGCCCTGAAGTTCAGGGCGGTTTTTTATAAATTCTGCGATAAAAAATTTTTAATGAATACTTGTATATTCATAAATAATGTGATAATATACAATTTGACGGTGCAGTATCCTAGTCAGAACGGCCTCTTCCAGGTAGGGCCTAAAAATCCTATGAAGGGCACATCGATGAAGTCCCTGGTGTCTGCTTTTTACGCCCAGTTTAGGGTGGATGCTGGGGGTTAAGGATTCCGGGCGCGCTCCAATGGCATGGAGCATACGACCCAGTTTCCGTGGAGACCGGAACCTTGTGCGACGAAGTTGAGAACTCCAATTCGTGGAAGCCTCTTCGCGTACGAATCCGGTAAGAACCTGCAAAGTGGTGCACAGAATCGTGTGCTACGTGCAGCGTAGCCTGCCTTGAGTGAGTATGTTGGGAAAGATGACAAGCATCTGCGTGCTTTGGCCATAGCATCAGGTGATAGCGCTTCTGGAAATCATCCTTGCAAAAGAGGCTAAGATTTGGTTTGTTCTGCAGTGGAAATCACCTAGGCTGTCGTAACTGGGCAAACAGGGGATTACAGTACGGACTCAGTGGCAATCGGGTAGTCAAGTTGGCAACGCTTGAACATACGGATCAAACGGAAACGGCCTGCGCGGCAACGGCAGGTTCTGTATGGGGAAAACCAACCCGACCTAAGCCGTAAGATTTATCCTGTTTGCTACCGTCTCATTTTAACATATTAAGGAGAAATTCCTGTGTCTAAGTCCGACCCAAGCACCGCAAAAAAACAAAGAAACAAGACCGTCCGCTGGGTAGTTACCATTTTCTTGGTGACGATTTTTGTCTCCGGCCTGATATCTCTGATCTCAGAGGAGGTTATGGCCAGCAGTTCTATCTATGTGGCGTTTTTGATCTTGTTTATCATCATTCTGATCGGTATTTTGTTTGATATAGTCGGCGTTTCCGTTACTTCTGCGGTTGAAGCGCCTTTTCACGCAATGGCCGCCAGAAAGGTGCCCGGTGCAAAAGAGGCGATCAATCTGCTTCGGCAGGCTGAAAAGGTCAGCTCCATCTGCAATGACGTGGTTGGTGATATTTGCGGCGTCGTTTCCGGCTCTGCATCTGCCACCATCGCAGCGCAGGTTCTGCAGCATTTTGAGTTTTCCTGGCCCCGTCTGATCATTCTGGTGAT
Organism: Oscillospiraceae bacterium; assembly: GCA_017466215.1. GTDB lineage: Bacteria > Bacillota > Clostridia > Oscillospirales > Oscillospiraceae > Faecousia. Next base: position 30,919 of record JAFTUO010000004.1, read on the forward strand.
GTCTGCGCTGGTAGCTGGCCTCACTGTCGGCGGCAAGGCCATCGGCAAGACCTTTGCAGTTAATTCCTCTACCACCATTGTCCACTCCGTGGGCAAGCTTATCTACTGGCTGCACAATTTCCCGCAGCTGGGCAAGAAAAAGAAATGAAGATAGGTAGTGTATCGTTTTGAATATTTTAGAGAAAATCCACGGCCACAGCGATCTGACCGCCCTTGACGCAGACCAGCGCCAAGAGCTTTGCGCGCAGATCCGGCAGTTTCTCATTGATAACATTTCCAAGACCGGCGGCCATCTGGCCTCCAATCTGGGTGTGGTTGAGCTGACTGTCGCGCTGGAGACCGTATTTGATACCGAAAATGACCGTCTGGTTTTTGATGTTGGTCATCAGTCTTATGTCCATAAACTGCTGACCGGCCGCCAGGCGGATTTTGCGCAGCTGCGCCAATTTGGCGGCATTGCCGGCTTCCCCAAGCCCTGCGAAAGCAATACCGATGCCTTTGTTGCCGGCCACGCATCCAATTCCGTCTCCATCGCCCTGGGTATGGCCCGTGCCAGAACGCTGCTTGGCGAAGATTATGACGTGGTTGCTGTGATCGGCGACGGCGCTGCCACTGGCGGTATGGCCTACGAGGGCCTGAATGATGCTGCTGACAGCGGTGAGCCGATGGTAGTCATCCTCAACGACAACGAGATGTCTATCGACCGCAATGTTGGCGGCTTTGCGCGGCATTTGTCCCGCCTGCGTACCAAGGAAAAATATCTCGGTATGAAGGCACATTACCGCAGCTTTCTTACCGATCTTCCCGGCGGCAGGTTTATTTACCGTGTAACCAGCCGGATGAAGGATTGGCTCAAGCGGGTGCTTTTGCCCACCACCATCTTTGAAAATATGGGCTTTACCTATCTTGGCCCGGTAGATGGCCACGATCTGGAGAGCTTAACGTCGCTGCTGCAGTATGCCAAGGAACTGCGAAAGCCCGTGCTTGTCCACGTGCTGACCCAAAAGGGCAAGGGGTATAAATATGCAGAAAGCAGTCCTGCACAGTTTCACGGCATCGGCTGCTTTGATCCGGAATCCGGCAAAGCCGCAGGCAAGGGCAGCAGCACATTTTCTGACACCTTCGGCGATCAACTGACCGCTCTTGCCCGGGAAAACCCGCGCATTTGCGCCATCACAGCTGCTATGCCCGGCGGTACCGGCCTGCTGAAATTTAAGGATGAATTCCCCAAGCGGCTTTTTGACGTGGGTATTGCCGAGGAACACGCAGTCTCTATGGCCGGCGGCCTTGCAAAGCAGGGGATGATCCCTGTTGTTGCGGTGTATTCCACCTTCCTGCAGCGCGCTTATGACCAGCTTTTGCAGGACATTGCAATGCTGAAGCTGCACGTTGTCTTTGCTGTTGACCGGGCAGGTCTGGTTGGTGAGGACGGCGAGACTCACCACGGCGTTTTTGACGTTGGTTACCTGCGGCAGATCCCCGGTATGACCGTTCTGGCGCCTGCCAGCTGCGAGGAATTACGGCAGATGCTGCGCTGGGCTGTGAATGTATGCGATGGCCCTGCGGCCATCCGTTACCCCAGGGGCGGCGACGGACCTTACCATAGCGCCCGCTGGAGCAGCAGCAACTGTGTGCTTACCCATCGAGAGGGAAATAGCTGCGCCATAATTACCTACGGAACACTCATCAATCAAGCTCTGGAAGCTGCGGATATCCTTGCTCAGCAGGGGATAGAGGCGAAGGTCATTCGTTTGACGGCCTTAAATCCGCTGCCCGAGGATGCGCTGCGTGAAGCACTTGCGGATATCAGCAACGTTTTTGTGGTGGAGGAGACCTGCGCAGGCTCCGGAATCTCCGCCGCGATCAGTCACCAGATTTGTAAATGCACCGCTCTGGATCTGGGCGGCGAATATGTTACCCACGGCAGCATTCGGCAGCTGTATCAAAAGCACGGTTTGGATGCAAGCTCCATCGCACAAAAAATTCAGGAGGTCCTGGTCTGTGAAAATTAAGAAAAGATTGGATGTCCTCCTGACGGAAAATGGCTTCTGCGACAGCCGCTCCAAGGCGCAGGCCATCATTATGGCCGGCCAGGTCTATGTGGACGGCCAAAAGGCGGACAAGCCCGGCATTTCCTACGAGGAAACCGTGGCTATTGAGGTCCGCGGCGAAAGCTGCCCCTATGTCAGCCGGGGCGGACTTAAGCTGGAAAAGGCCCTGCGGGACTTTGGTGTTGATCCTACCGGCTTTGTCTGCAGTGATTCCGGTGCATCCACCGGCGGTTTTACTGACTGCCTGCTGCAGCAGGGCGCAAGCAAGGTCTTTGCCATCGACGTGGGCTACGGTCAGCTGGACTGGAAGATCCGCAGCGACCCCCGCGTGGTGGTTATGGAGCGCACCAACATCCGCTATGTTACGCCGGAGGATCTGGGCGAAGCTCTGGATCTTTCCGTTATTGACGTAAGCTTCATTTCCCTGAAGATCGTTCTGCCCGCTATCAAGGCACTTTTGAAGCCCAACGGCCAGGTGCTTTGCCTGATCAAGCCCCAGTTTGAGGCAGGGCGGGAGAAGGTAGGGAAGAAAGGCGTTGTTCGCGAGCCTGAGACCCATATTCAGGTACTGGATGATTTCGTGAAGCTGGCGCAAAGCCTTAATTTTACCATTCTCGGCCTGACTTTCTCTCCCGTGAAAGGGCCGGAGGGAAATATTGAATTTCTGGGGCATCTGACCCTGGCTGACCGGGAAGGCATTACGCCGGATACTGCCCAGGTCGTTAGCGATGCCCACACAGCACTGAAGGGGTGAAACGTATGAAAAATGTCATATTAACGCCCAATCCCTATCGGGACAGAGGCTTTCAGACTGTGCGCGAAGCCAAGCGGATTCTGGAGGAATCCGGCGTTTCCTGCAAGGTCTGCCTGCCTTTTGAAGTGGACAGTACATTTGTTTTACCCAATGATCTGCTTTTTTCCCGCCTGGAGAATCAGATCCATCATTGCGATCTGGTGATCTGCTTCGGCGGCGACGGTACGATCCTGCATATGGCAAAAACCGCCACGAAAGCCGGCGTGCCGATCCTCGGTGTCAATATCGGCACTATGGGCTTTATGGCCGAGCTGGAATCCACCGAGCTGGAGCAGCTTCGCCGCCTGGCGTCGGATAACTATACCATCGACAGCCGTCTGATGCTGGATGTGATCGTCCAGCGACAGCAGGACATCATCTTCCACGATATCAGCTTAAATGACGTGGTGGTAACCAAGGGCGCTGTGGCGCGGATTATGAATCTGAGTGTGGAGTGCGACGGCGTGGAGGCCGTTTCCTTCGGCGGAGACGGCGTAATCGTCGCGACGCCCACCGGCTCTACCGCTTACAGTTTGTCCGCCGGTGGCCCCATCATCGAACCGGAGACGGACAGTATGCTGATCACACCCATTTGCGCACACGATATCGTCAGCCGGTGCATCGTTACCTCCGGGAAACGGGTGATCACCGTGAATATGCGCAACAACACAAAACGAAACGCATTTTTAAGCGTTGACGGCGGAAAAGCCTTTCGCCTCAATCCCGAGGATAAGGTAACCGTCCGCAAATCCAAATTGGAAACCAAGCTGCTCCGGTTAAAGGATCGCAGTTTTTATGACGTTGTCAATATGAAGTTCAGAAAATGAGGTGGAAATTATGAAGAGCCAAAGACAAGCAAAAATTATGGAGATCATCTCCAACAGAGATATTGAAACCCAGGAGCACCTGCTGCTGGAGCTGAATAAGGCAGGTTTTCGCAGCACCCAAGCTACCATTTCCCGGGACATAAAGGAGCTGCGGATCGTTAAGGAGCTGACCAATTTCGGCACATACCGCTATACCGCCGCCACCAGCGAGGTTTCCGGTACATTTTCCAGCAAGCTGAACACCATTTTCCGTCAGTGCATCACCCGCTATGACTATGCAATGAATATGGTGGTTATCCATACGCTTCCCGGCCTGGCATCTGCCGCCGCATCTGCTGTGGATGCAATGAATATGAGCGTTGTTGTGGGCACTTTGGCCGGCGATGACACCGTGTTTATCGTAATGCGGGATATGAACGCTGCCGCAGCTTTCTGCGGTGAGATCCAGAATCTGCTGGACTAACTTTTACGGGAGGAGTACGCCATGCTGAGCCTTCTGCATATTGAGAATATTGCGGTCATCGAGCGGGCGGAAATCTCCCTCGGCCGTGGTTTTCACGTTCTCACCGGTGAGACCGGTGCCGGTAAATCCATCCTGATCGACGCCATTTCTGCCATTTTGGGCGAACGCTCCTATCGGGATATGATCCGTACCGGGGCAGACAAAGCCTCTGTCCGGGCGATTTTTACAGACGTGCCGGAATATCCCTGGTTTGAGGAAAACGGCGTAGAGTACGACAGCGAGGTCGTCATCCAGCGGGATATCTACCTGGACGGCAGAAATAACTGTCGGGTCAACGGCACGCCGGTTACCGTTACCATTTTGCGCAAGCTGGGCATCCAGCTGATCAATATTCACGGTCAGCACGATTCTCAATCGCTGTTTGACGAGAACAATCATCTGCGTTTTCTGGATGATTTTGCCGAAAATGCCCCGCTTCGTGATACATATGCGGAAAAATATGCTGCTGTGGATTCCTTAAATAAGGAAATCGAGCGTCTGTCTATGGACGAGGGTGAGAAGCTGCGCAAGCTTGAAATGCTGAAGTATCAGATTGCCGAGATCGAAAAGGCTGAGCTTGAAGCAGGGGAGGATGAGACCCTGGAAGATCGGCGCAAGGTGCTTCAGAATGCTGAAAAGCTGTCTGACGGCCTGAACGGTGCTGTTGAGAGCCTTTACGGCTCAGACGACACGGACGGCGCAATTTCCCTGCTTAGCAACGCCCAGCACGAGCTTGCCCGGCTGTCGCGCTACACCGATACCTTTGCCGAATTGCAGGAAACGCTGACGGATCTGATGTACAGGATCCAGGATGCAGCGGATGAACTGCGATCCCAGTGGGACGAGCTTTCCTATTCCGGCGACGAATTGGAGCGGATCGAGGCCCGTCTGGATGTGATCCACCGCCTGCGGCGCAAATACGGCGCAGACTGTGCTGAAATTCTGGAATACCTGGAAAATGCCCGCAAAGAATTGGATGAGATCGAATTCTCCGACGATCATCTGGACAAGCTAAAGCGCAAGCTTCTAAAGGCTGAGAAAGAGGCTTGGGATGCGGCCTATGCCCTGCGTGACAGCAGAATTGCGGCTGCTGAGAAGCTGTCTGCCCGAATTCTTGACGAGCTTTCCCAGCTGGATATGCCGAAGGTACAGTTTTCCTGCGTATTTACCGAGCTGGAATTGACTGCGAACGGCGCTGACAGCGTGGCATTCTATATGTCCGCCAATGCCGGCGAAGCTCTGAAGCCTATGAGCAAAGTCGCATCCGGCGGCGAATTGGCCCGGATTATGCTGGCCATCAAGAATGTGCTTGCCGAGCAGGACCAGGTTCCCACACTGATCTTTGACGAGGTAGATACCGGTGTTTCCGGACGCGCCGCTGTCAAGGTGGCTGAAAAACTCCACAGTATTGCCGGTAAGAAGCAGGTGCTTTGCGTTACACACCTGCCCCAGATCGCGGCGAAGGGCGACAATCATATGCTGATCTCCAAGTCCGAGCGGGACGGCCGTACTTATACAACGGTTACACCGCTTGACCGAGAGGGGAGAAAGCAGGAGCTTGCCCGGATCATCGGCGGCGCCAACATTACAGAAACTACACTCAAGAGTGCAGAAGAAATGCTGCAGTAACTTGTTTTACTTGACAAAACCGTATCCATTTGTTAGGATATCTTCAACGCGATGATGGGAAGAAGTAAGCGATCCGTTTCCCGCCAGAGAGCTGCCGGTCGGTGCAAGGCAGTGGGGAAATACGCCGAAATACCTCCCGGAGCGGCTTCCTTGAAATTGCAGTAGGGGAGGACGGGCGCGCCCGAGACAGCGCGAAGCGTTATTGGACGCTATGAGGTTTGCATCGTGAGGTGCAAATAAACCAGAGGTGGTACCGCGTATTTTACGCCCTCTGTCCGTAAGGACGGAGGGCGATTACTATTTCAGGAGGAAATGAAGATGAAAGTTTATGACGAACTGGTGGCCCGTGGTCTGATCGCCCAGGTTACCAATGAAGAAGAAATCCGGGAAATGATCGACAACGGCAAGGCCACGTTCTATATTGGCTTTGACCCCACCGCAGATTCTCTGCACGTTGGCCATTTTATGGCGCTGTGTCTGATGAAGCGGCTGCAGATGGCCGGCAACAAGCCCATTGCCCTGATCGGCGGCGGCACTGCTATGATCGGCGACCCTTCCGGCCGTACCGATATGCGCTCTATGATGACCAAAGAGGTCATCGACCACAACTGCGCCTGCTTCAAGAAGCAGATGGAGCGCTTTATTGAGTTTGGCGAGGGCAAGGCCCAGATGGTCAACAATGCCGACTGGCTGCTGAATCTGAATTACGTTGATTTTATCCGGGAGATCGGCGGCTGCTTCTCTGTTAATAATATGCTGCGCGCTGAGTGCTTCAAGCAGAGAATGGAAAAGGGCCTGAGCTTCCTGGAGTTCAACTATATGCCTATGCAGTCCTACGATTTCTACTACCTGTTCCAGCACTACGGCTGTAATATGCAGTTCGGCGGCAACGACCAGTGGAGCAATATGCTGGGTGGCACAGAGCTGATCCGCCGCAAGCTGGGCAAGGATGCCCACGCTATGACCATCACGCTGCTGCTGAACTATGAGGGCAAGAAGATGGGCAAGACCGCCA
>JAFTUO010000058.1 GCA_017466215.1 Oscillospiraceae bacterium
GATTGCAGGTCTACCCGGCTTGTATCGGACTGTGTTTGTTATAGATGGGCATCCTGTTGACTTTGAATGGAATGGTACGCAGTATTCCTACATAGATTGGGAGTCTACCGGTACCAATATGTTACAGCTACCTATAAAGCTTTTCAATATACCTCCCAGTGGAAGCATCTATACGATTACAACCCCGCTGGATGCGGATGCTTTGGCGCAATCAATCACCGCATCTCACAGAATCGAATTGACGGCAGATGGGGAGGAATGACTATGGAACTGTTCGTTGAGAACTTGACGAAGCAATACCCCAAAAAGCGGGCGCTGGATAACGTCTCCTTTTCTCTGAATGAGGGTGTCTACGGTCTGCTCGGCCCTAATGGCGCGGGTAAGACCACATTGGTCAACATTATCGCTGGCATCTTGAAACCCACCTCCGGAAAGGTGCTAGGGGATGGCGAGGATATTGAAGTTTTGGACTGGAAGTACCGGGATGTGCTGGGCTTTCAGCCCCAGACCCCGTCGCTGTACAAGTCTTTCAAGGCGGATGAATTCCTCCGCTATATGGCAGCGGTGAAAGGGTTGAGGCTGAGCCGCAAAGAACTGGACATAAAAGTAGATGGATTACTGGAAACGGTGAATCTGCAAGAGGACGGAAAACGGAAGATCGGAGAGTTCTCCGGCGGTATGCGCCAGCGCCTTGGCATTGCCCAGGCCCTGCTGAACGACCCCAAGCTGCTGCTTCTGGATGAACCCACCGCGGGCTTGGACCCCAAGGAGCGGGTGCGGCTGCGGAACGTGATCGCCACGGTGGCGCTGGATAAGATCGTCATTTGGACGACCCATATCGTGTCCGATGTGGAGTTCATTGCCCGGGATATTCTCATGCTGAAAGACGGGCAGCTCATTGCCCGGGGAACCCCGGAGCAGCTGGTGGATTCCATTCGCGGCAAGGTATTTGCCTTACCGGTTGCCCCATCGGAAGTGCCCCGGTGGCAGGAAAAGGCGCTGGTGGGCAATGTGCAGCGGCGGGAAACGGACGTGCTGCTGCGGATCGTGGGAGATAGCTGCCCCGGCGGCAAGGAGATCAATCCGGACTTGGAAGACGTATACCTATACTACTTCCGGGAAACCGCAGAGGAGGGGTGAGTATGATCCGGAAACTGATTCGTTTTGAACTGAAAAAGCAGCTTGCCGGCCCCTTCTTTGTGATTGCTTTGTGTCTTCTGCTGGCGGTGAATATTCTGCTGACCTGCGGTATCCGGGAATATACCGATGAAAAAAAGAACTACGAGGAACGCTCGGGCCAGGAATTTTCGTGGGAATTTTGGGAGTACCGGGGCGGCTTTATGGAGGGAATTCTGAACGGTACCAAGACCACCCGGGAGACCTATGCGCTGATTGCGGAAAACGGCGAAGCCTTTGCCGAGGCGATGGTAAAAAAATACGGTGAAGACGTTCTCTGCCCCAGCGCCGAGCTGCCTGAGGAAGCCTACAAAACCCCCGGTTCCTTCAGTGAAAGTTGGAGTGACCTTACCCTGTTGACTGCATACCAAAGGGTTCAGACGTGGAATGCGGATCTGGAGGTGGCCC
>JAFTUO010000059.1 GCA_017466215.1 Oscillospiraceae bacterium
AGGGCGGTGGATTTGATGCCCATATTCAGAAAGCTTGCCGCTAATGTGCCGGTCCAGGCGCCGGTACCCGGCAAGGGGATGCCGACAAACAGCATCAGCGCTACGAAAAGGCCGCCGCGGCCGGCTTTGGCGACCAGTTTCTGGCCGCCCCGATTGCCCTTTTCCAGACAGAAGCGGAAAAATTTGCCGATGTACTTTTTATCCGCGCCCCAGATCAGGACTTTCCGGGCGAAAAAGTAGATGAAGGGAACAGGGATCATATTGGCCACCACGCAGGTGATCAGAGCCGGGAAATAGGGAAGGCCCATACCCAGCGCAATGGGTACGCCGCCCCGCAATTCGATCAGCGGCACCATAGAAACCAAAAAAGCCAGCAAATATTTTTTGAACATCTGGGTCTCCCTTCCGAGTGTTTTGTCCATTGTATCACATATCCCAACATTACGCAACGGAAAAACAGGGGGAATGCGGTTAAGTTTTGATTAAATCTGTCGTGCAGTTTTCCCGGGGAAGGGCGTGATTCGCGATATTTCCCATTTCCCGGAAAGTACAATGAAAGCAAGGAATGCAAAGGAGGTAAGGCTATGCAATGCCAAAAACTGAAAACATATATGGAGACCGGCAGGGTGATCTTCCTGCCGGCGCGGATCATTCGTCCCAATCCTGCCCAGCCGAGGAAGATCTTCTCTGAGGATGCGCTGACGGAATTGGCGGCGTCCATCCGTCAGCACGGGGTCTTGCAGCCTCTGTCGGTGCGGCGGGTGGAAAACGCTTATGAGCTGATCGCCGGGGAGCGTCGCCTGCGGGCGGCCCAGCTGGCGGGGTTGACGGATGTGCCCTGCATCGTGATGAATATGGACGACAAGGAGTCGTCTATGGCGGCGATGATCGAAAATCTGCAGCGGCAGGATCTGGATTTTATCGAGGAGGCCCAGGGCATTGCCCGGCTGATGGATCTGCACTGTATGAGCCAAGAGCAGGTGGCGCGGCTGCTGGGGAAAAGCCAGAGTGCCATCGCCAATAAGCTGCGGATTTTGCGCCACAGTGAGCCGGTTTTGCGTTTCCTGCGGCAGCATGATCTGACGGAGCGCCACGCCCGTGCGCTGCTGCGGCTGCCAACCGAGCCGGAGAAAATGGCGGCCCTCAGCGTCATCACCCGGCTGGGGATGAGCGTGGCCAGGACGGAGAGCTACATAGAGGGCCTGCTGGCGCAAAAGGGCGAAAAAGGCGGAAAAGTGAATGTGGATTCTTTCCTCAATTCCCTGCGCCAGACCCTGCAGAAGATCCAGCTTTCCGGCATCGCGGCGGTTTCTGAGCATCGGGAGACAGACAGCCAGATCGTGCTAACGATCACGATCCCGAAATAGCCGTTTCAGACCGATGTTACAAAGGTAATATGTCATTGCGAGGAGGGCGAATGCCCGACGCGGCAATCTCCTGGTGCTATCCAAACTACTGCACAGAGCCTTGGGAGATTGTTCTGGGAGATTCCCACGGGCCTAACGGCCCTCGGAATGACAGTATATTTTGTTGCTAGCGCAACTTTTTTGCGCAAAATGATTGCGGAAATAGAATAAATATGCTATAATGCGCTTTGCGATTATCTAAGAAAAAAGAAAGGGAAAGCGTATGATATTCGGAAAGCACATCAACCGGTATTATCTCAAACATATCGTAGCCATACTCTTCGGTTTGCTGTCGCTGGTGGTGGTGGATTATCTGCAGCTGGAGATCCCCAGGTTGTATCAGATGGTCATCAACGGTATCAACGAGGGCCACGTGGATGGCGTACCTTTCAATTTAACATTTTTGGTAGATAAGATCTGTATGCCGATGGCAGGCATCATCCTGATGATCGTGCTGGGCCGCTTTCTGTGGCGTATCTGCTTCTTCAGCGCCGGTATCAAGGCCGAAGCAGACCTGCGCAACCGGATGTTTGACCATTGCAAGGAGCTGTCTCAGGAGTTCTATCATCAGAACAACGTGGGCAACCTGATGAGCCTTTACACCAACGATCTGGATACTTTCCAGGAATGCTATTCCTGGGGCATTATGGAGTGCTGCGATGCGGCATTCCTGGGCGCGCTGGCCATCATCAAGATGTGGAAGATGAATCCGCTGCTGACCGGTTTTGCCCTGATCCCTATGGGCTGCCTGATGGGCGCCAGCATCATCGTAGGCAACAAGATGAGCGACAAGTGGGAGCGCCGCCAGGAGGCATTTTCCAACCTCTCTGACTTTGCTCAGGAGAGCTTCTCCGGTATCGCTGTGATCAAGGCCTTTGTGAAAGAGGCTAAGGAGCTGTGGGCCTTCAAGAAGCTGAGCAAGGAAAACGAGGATGCCAACGTGGCCTTTACAAAAGCCTCCGTTATGTTCCGCATCCTGGTGATGACCTTTGTGGAAAGCGTCATCTGCATTATTCTGGGCTACGGCGGCTATTTGGTCTATGTCGGCACATTCAATGCCGGCCAGCTGATGGAATTCATCGGCTATTTCAACGCCATCATTTGGCCCGTTATGGCGGTTGCCGACCTGATTGATATGACCTCCCGTGGCCGCGCCTCGGTCAAGCGCATCAGCGAGCTGCTGGATGCCAAGAAGGACATGATCGACCGGGAGGGTGTTGCGCCCCTGACCGATATCCGGGGCGATATTGAATTCCGGAATCTGGACTTCCAGTATCCCGACGGAGAGTTCAATGCGCTTCATAATGTCTCCTTTAAGATCAACGCCGGCGAAAACATCGGCCTGGTCGGCCGTACCGGCTCGGGCAAGACCACGCTGGTGGATCTGATCCTGCGCACCTACAATGTACCCGACGGCACGGTCTTTATCGACGGCCACGATGTCAACACCGTGGCGATCCGGGACGTCCGGGCGGGCTGTGCTTATGTGCCCCAGGATAACTTCCTGTTTTCCGACACCATCGCCAACAATATCGGCTTTGCGGTGGAGGATAAAAAGGGCGACAACATCATAAAAGCCGCCAAAATGGCAGACGTGGACGGCAACATCCGGGAATTCAGCCAGGGCTACGAGACCATTCTGGGTGAACGCGGCGTTACCGTTTCCGGCGGCCAGAAGCAGCGTATTTCTATCGCCAGAGCGCTGCTGAAGGACGCTCCCATTCTGATTTTGGACGACTCGGTTTCTGCAGTTGATACCAAGACCGAGCGCACCATTCTTTCCAACCTGCGCGCTACCCGCCAGGGCAAGACCACTATTTTGATCGCTCACCGCATTTCCACCATTGAGCAGATGGACAAGGTGCTGTTTATTGACGACGGCACGGTGGCGGCCTTTGGCACGCACCAGGAGCTGTGCGAGAGCTGCGATGAGTACCGCAAAATGGTGGAGCTGCAGCGCCTGGAAGAGGAAGGAGGCGAGCATCACAATGGATAAGTATTTGCCTGTTATCATTGTGGGTGCCATCATCGGCATCTTTACCATCGCCTTTCTGATCGCCTATATCAAGGTGCAGCGGGACAAAACGATGCAGGATTTCCAGCGGAATATGCCGGATCGCGTCATTATCAAGCGGCTGCTTCGCTATGGAAAGCCCTATCTTGCCCAGTTTATTCTGGTGTTTGTGATTATGCTGCTGTCCATTGCCTACGATCTGCTGTCGCCCATCGTGGTGGGCGAGATCCAGGATCTGATCAAGGTCGAATTTGAGCTTAGCAAGCTGTTCTGGATGGTGGGCGCTTACGCCGGCGTGCTGGTGATCTCGATGGTCAGTATGTACCTGCAGACTATGATCCTGCAGAAGATCGGCCAGAGAATCCTTTCTGATCTTCGCGAGGATGTATTCTCCCATATCGAGAGCCTTTCCCACGAGCAGCTGAACAACATCCCCGTTGGCAAGCTGGTTACCCGCGTCACCAACGATACCGACGGCATCTGCCGTATGTTTACCAATGTGTTGGTTACGATGGTCAAGAATGTGATGGTCATTGCCGGCGTACTGGTGGCGATGCTGTTCGTCAACTATGCGATGACCCTGGTGGTGCTGTGTTTCGTGCCTTTTGTGGCGCTGTTCACATTTATCTTCCAGAAATTCTCCCGGAAGGCCCACCGGGCCGTTACCGATTCCCGCACGGAGCTGAATACCTTCCTGTCTGAGAACCTCTCCGGTATGAAGATCACCCAGATCTTTAACCGGGAGCAGGAGAAGATGCAAGCCTTTATCCAGCGCAGCGACGACCTGAAAAAAGCCAAGTTCAAGCGGATGTTCGTCTTTGGCATCTTCCGGCCCATGGTGTATATGCTCCATATCAGCTGCGTACTGTGCCTGCTGTACTTTGGCAGCAAGGGCTATATCGAGAACACGGTGTTCCTGGGGCAGGTCATCACCTCCGGTACGGTGGTTAAATTCTACTTGTACGCGTCCAAGTTCTTCGATCCCATCCAGACCCTTTCTGAGCATTTCGATGTGCTGCAGTCGGCATTTGCCTCCGCGGAAAAGATCTTCACCATTATGGATATGATCCCCGAGGTGGTGGACGAGCCCGATGCCATCGAGCTGGAGGAGGTCAAGGGCGAGATCGAGTTTAAGGACGTCTGGTTCTGTTATAAGCCGGACGAGTGGGTGCTCAAGGGCGTTTCGTTCCACGTGCAGCCCAAGCAGACCGTGGCTTTCGTGGGCTCTACCGGCTCTGGTAAGACCACCATCCTCAGCCTGATCTGTCGCAATTACGACATCCAGAAGGGTCAGATTTTGATCGACGGCATCGACATCAAGAAGATCAAGATCTCCTCTTTGCGCCGCCATTTCGGCCAGATGCTGCAGGATGTGTTCCTGTTCTCCGGCGATATCCGCAGCAATATTTTGCTGCGCAAGGAGGGCGTAACGGACGAGGAGGTTATGGAAGCCTGCCGGTACGTCAACGCCGATTCCTTTATTAACAAGCTGGAAAAGGGCCTTGACGATGTGGTCCGGGAGCGGGGCAATAACTTCTCCGCCGGTCAGCGGCAGCTGCTGTCCTTTGCCCGGACGATCATCCACAAGCCCAGCGTGATGATCCTGGACGAGGCTACGGCAAATATCGACACCGAGACGGAGCTTCTGATCCAGGACTCCCTGGAGAAGATGAAAAATATCGGCACGATGCTGATTGTTGCCCACCGTTTGAGCACCATTCAGCATTCTGACAATATTATTCTGTTGTCCCACGGACAGATTATTGAGCAGGGCAACCATCAGGAGCTGCTGCACCAAAAGGGCAGATACTACCAGCTCTACACCCTGCAATACACCAAACAGCAGCTGCAAAACAGCTAAACAAAACCGCCGGAGGTCTCCTCCGGCGGTTTTGCTTGCCTCCCCCTTTGGGGGAGGTGCCCAGTGCGAACACTGGGCGGAGAGGGTGTCGATAAAAACCCTCTCAGTCAGCCTGGTCGGCTGACAGCTCTCCCAGTGGGAGAGCCAAGGGATTTGCTTGTCTTGACAAAAATAAGGAAGTATTATACCATAAGCATAGAATTTTAGCTTTAAGGAGCTTATATGGAACAAGTATTTATCGCCCCCAATGCCACGGTCGTTGGGGATGTAACCTTGAAAAAAGATGTGAATATCTGGTACGGCGCAGTGCTTCGCGGTGACAGCGGCGCAATCACCGTCGGTGAGGGTACCAATGTGCAGGATAACTGCACCATCCACGAAAAAACCACCATCGGCAAGCATTGCACCATTGGCCACAATGCGGTGGTCCACGGCTGTACGGTTGGCGACGGCTGTGTCATCGGTATGGGCGCGGTGGTGCTCACCGGCGCGATGCTGGAAGCGGGCTGCCTGGTGGGTGCCGGTGCGCTGGTAACGGGCAAAACCGTTGCTCCCGCCGGCTCTGTGCTGCTGGGCAATCCCGCCAAGGTGGTCAAGACCCTGACGGCAGAGCAGATGGCAGCCCAGCTGCACGACGCGCAGCATTACGTCGAAACGGCAAAGGCGCAGCTGCCTCAGAAATAAACGCAAGGCGATGATCAAAATGAACCAGAAAAGCGACTATATTGCGGTGTTTGATTCCGGCGTTGGCGGCATCAGCGTGCTGCGGCAGCTGGTAAACCAAATGCCCAATGAGCGGTTTTTGTACTACGGAGACTCTGCCAATGCGCCCTACGGAACGAAGACCATTGCCCAAGTGCAGGAATTAAGCATTGCGGTGGCGGAAAAGCTGATTACTCAGGGGATCAAGGCGCTGGTGGTGGCCTGCAATACGGCTACGGCGGCGGCTGTTGACCTTTTGCGGGAGCGCTATCCGCAGCTGATCGTGGTGGGCATTGAGCCGGCAGTCAAGCTGGCGGCGGATCAATTCCCCGGTGGCACGGTGGGCGTGATGGCAACGCCCCTGACCACGGATTCAGAAAAGCTTCACGCGCTGGAAGCGCGCTGGCAGGAAAAGTGCAATATCATTCCTTTGCCCACACCGGGTCTTGTGGAGCTGGTGGAGGCCGGCAAGGCGATCAGCGAGGAAAGCGAAGCCCTGCTGCGGCCGATGCTCGCGCCCTATGCAGGAAAGCTGGATGCGGTGGTGCTGGGCTGCACCCATTATCCCTTTGCCGCGGCCACGATCCAGTCCTTGGTTGGCGCGGATACGGTGCTGCTGGATGGCGGCGAGGGCACGGCCAGAGAGACCCAGCGCCGTCTGGCGTTGGCTGATCTGTGCAATGATGGTGAGGGCGAGATCCTGATCCAGAGCAGCGCGGAAGATCCCGAAATGATCAAACGCTGCTGGGAATTGCTCAAAAACTGAAGCGTAATTATCGGTGTTCAGAGCGACGGAGGGGATTACCCTCTCAGTCGCGCCACCCCTTGCCTCTCCCTTTGGGAGAGGTGTCCAAAATCTGCGATTTTGGACGGAGAGGGTGTCGCGCCAGCTCTCCCAGAGGGAGAGCCAAGCGGGCGGATGTGGGCATCCGCCCCTACATTGATACCTTTGGTACATCCCTAGGGCCGAGGCAAATACATAAAAGCGCACTGCTAAGCAGTGCGCTTTTTGCGTATGCAATTACACCAGAGCGGCGGTGATGATGGCCATCTTGTAGACCTCGTCGGCGTTGCAGCCGCGGGACAGGTCGTTGATGGG
>JAFTUO010000060.1 GCA_017466215.1 Oscillospiraceae bacterium
AAGGAGCTGCAGGACATCATCGCCATTATGGGTATGGACGAGCTGTCCGAAGAGGACAAGACCACCGTTAACCGCGCCCGTAAGGTGCAGCGTTTCCTGAGCCAGCCCTTCCACGTGGCTGAGCAGTTCACCGGTTATCAGGGCAAGTATGTGCCGCTGAAGGAGACCATCCGCGGCTTTATGGAGATCATCGAGGGCAAGCACGACCAGATCCCCGAGTCCTGCTTCCTCTATGCCGGCACCATTGACGAAGTGGTGGAAAAATGGAAGGGTGAGAATAAATGACCCCCTTCTCTCTGAAGATCGTTACGCCTGACGGCCTTGCATATGAGGGCCAGGCGGAAGAAGTTACTGTTCGCTCCACCACCGGCGATATCGGCATTCTTGCCGGCCACCTGAACTGCGTTGCGCCGCTGGGTATGGGCAGGGCCACCGTGGTGATCGACGGCCAGAAACGCTACGCCGCCTGCATCGGCGGTATGCTGTCCGTGGTAGGCGGCGCAGTTACGCTGGTGCCTACCACCTTTGAATGGGCAGATCAGATCGACGCCGCTCGGGCGGAAGCCTCCTATCAGCGCGCGCAGACCATTCTGCACGACAAGAACGCCTCCGATACCGACATCAAGCTGGCGCAGGCCAGACTTCACCGGGCTCTGGTGCGCAAGAATGTGGCATCTATAAAGTAATAAAAAGCAGGACGCACAATGTGCGTCCTGTTTTTTATCCAAATAACTTGGCTCTCCCTCTGGGAGAGCTGTCAGCCGCTCAGGCTGACTGAGAGGGTTAAAGTGAAAACCCTCTCCGTCAAAAATCAAAGATTTTTGACACCTCTCCCAAAGGGAGAGGCGAGAAATACTATATTTACAAAGATTCCTTCGTATAGCGGGAGAAGCCGTCGCCAAGGACCTGGTGGGCCTCCTGCACGATAACGAAAGCATTGGGGTCGATCTCTGCTACCAGGCTTTTCAGCTCTGCCATCTGGTGCTTTTTCACCGCCGTCAGGATCACCTTTTTCTCCATATGGCTGTATGCGCCCTCCCCTTCCAGGAAGGTTACGCCACGCTCCAGCTTGTTGCAGATCACGTCCGCGATCTGCTGGTACCGGTCGGAAATAATGAACGCGACTCGGGAATAGTCAAAGCTGTAGACCACCATATCAATGACCTTGCCGCTTAAGAACACCGTAACGCCGGTATACAGCGTCCGGGTCATATCGCCGAAGACGATACCGGTCAGCACAGCCACTGCGGCGTCAAAGAGAATGTTGATCGTGCCGATGGGGATATGCTGCCACTTACGCTGCAGCAGCCGGACAATGATATCCGAGCCGCCGGTAGAGCCGCCGGCCACAAACACAAGGCCCAGACCCAGACCGCACACGCTGCCGCCGTACAGCGTACTCAGCAGCGGGTCGATCTGCGGCACAGGAAGCAGCGAAAACAGCTCAAGCGTTCCGGACAGCACCGCCATACCGAACAGTGATCCAAAGAAAAACTTCTTTCCGATCCACTTGTAGCCGAAAATGAACAGCGGCAGGTTGATAACGGCCGTAACAAGACCAACCGAGCCCACACCTAAAAGCGTAACAATGATCTGCGCCAAACCGCTGAGGCCGCCCGCATTGAAGCCGTGGGGCGTCAAAAACAGGTTAAAGCCCAGCGAGAAGATCGCTGATCCCAGCGCGACTTTTGCAAACATCAGCAGCGATTGGAAATGTTTCTTCATACTCTCCCCCATTAAATTTCAAATGAGATCTGCTTCTCCGGAGCATCCTCCGGCTTCAGCAATGCGCCGGCATTGGGCAGCGTTCTGGTGCGGTAACGGCTGGGATTTACGATGCCGGCCTCCTCCAGGCGCACCGCGTGGCTCAGCTCCGCTTTCTTCTTCAGGCTCAGCACGTTTACGCCCTGGGTATTACGGGTAGTCTTGGGCAGCAGCTGGGCTGTGGAGAAGATGGTGGCGCGGCCATCGGTGGTGTACACCGCCACCTGCTCATCCGTCTTCAGTCCGATGGCGGTCTTCAGCGGGCTCTTATCACAGTATGCGCCGGTAAGCTTCTTTCGATTCGTCTTGGTCTCATAGGCGCTCAGCGGCACTTTGGCAGCCTTGCCATTTGCAAAGAAGAACAACACAAAGCCCTTGTAATCTCCCGGCAGGATCACCTGCAGCACCTTTTCCTCCGGCTCGAAGGACAGCTTCTGGGGCAGATAATCGCCCAGCAGGGACGCCTTGCTGTCATCAAAATCAGAAAGTCTGGACTTGTAGCATTGGTATTTGTCCGTAAAGACCAGAATTTCCGCCTTGTTGGTGGTCTCTATGGAGAATGCCAGGCTGTCGCCCTCCTTAAACTTCTGCTCACCGGACATACGCAGGGATTGGGCAGTGATCTTCTTGAGATACCCTTCCTTGGAGACGAACAGCGTTACGGGATAGTCGGGCGTATCGTCTTCCTCTTCCTCCGGCTCGATCTCGGCGGAAGCATAGATGATCTCCGTCTTTCTGGGCTTGCCGTACTGCTCACTGACAGTCTTCAACTCAGAAATGATGACGCCCTGCAGCTTTTTGGGGCTATTCAGCGTGGAATTCAGCTCCGCGATCTCCTTTTCCAGCTCAAAAATCGCCTTGGTCTGCTTCAGGATGTATTCCTTGTTGATATTGCGAAGCTTGATCTCCGCAACATAGTTGGCCTGGATTTCGTCAATACCGAAGCCGATCATCAAATTGGGGATGACCTCGCTTTCCAGCTCCGTCTCCCGAATGATGCGGATGGCCTTGTCGATGTCCAGCAAGATCCGCTCCAGACCTTTCAAAAGGTGCAGGCGATCCTGCTTCTTTTGCACCTGGTAGAAGATCCGGTTCTTGACGCACTCCGTTCGCCACGCCGTCCACTCCTCCAGAATCTCGCCAACGCCCATAACCCGAGGCATACCGGCGATCAGGATGTTGAAATTGCAGGCAAAGCTATCCTGCAGGGACGTCAGGCGGAACAGCTTTTGCATCAGCTTTTCCGGCTCAACGCCACGCTTCAGGTCAATGGTCAGCTTCAGGCCGTGCAGATCGGTCTCGTCGCGCATATCCTGGATCTCCCGGATCTTGCCCGCCTTGATTAGCTCTGCCACCTTATCCATAATCACTTCCACAGTGGTGGAATAGGGAATCTCATAGATCTCGATGCGGTTACCGTCCTTCAGATACCGCCACTTTGCCCGGAGCTTGAAGCTGCCGCGGCCGGTGGAATAGATATCGCGGGTGGTGGTTTCATCGAACAGCAATTCTGCGCCGGTGGAAAAGTCCGGGCCGGGCATAGTCTGCAGGATATCGTGGTCCGGGTTTTCCATCAGGGCGATGGCAGTCTCACAGACCTCCTTCAGATTGAACGAGCAGATATTGCTGGCCATACCGACGGCGATGCCCAGATTGGGATTTACCAGAATGTTGGGGAATGTGGTAGGAAGCAGGACCGGCTCTTTCAGCGTGCCGTCATAGTTATCCACCATTTCCACCGTATCGGAATCAATATCCCGGAACAGCTCTGCGCAAATGGGATCCAGCTTGGCCTCGGTATACCGGTGTGCAGCATAAGCCATATCCCGGGAGTAGACCTTACCGAAGTTACCCTTGGAATCCACAAAGGGATGCAGCAGAGTCTCATTGCCCTTGGCAAGGCGGACCATCGTTTCATAAATGGCAGCATCGCCGTGGGGATTGAGCTTCATCGTCTGGCCAACGATGTTGGCAGACTTGGTACGGCTGCCTTTCAGCAGGCCCATCTTGTACATCGTGTACAGGAGCTTGCGGTGAGACGGCTTGAAACCGTCGATCTCCGGGATCGCACGGGATACGATGACGGACATCGCATAGGGCATATAGTTGATCTCCAGCGTTTCAGAGATCGCCTGCTCCGTGGTAGAGCCCACCAGACCCACAACGTGGCTGGTGTCGATCTGCTTGCCCTGCTCCTTAATTTCTTTCTTCTTGCGTGCCATAGCGCACCTCTCTTAGGAAATGTCCGCCAGTTCCAGATATCTGGCGCCATTTTCCGCGATAAAATTCTTCCGTTCATTCAGCGCATCGCCCAGCAGCACATCAAAATAATGGCTGGTGCGCTCTGCATCCTCGGGCATAACCTTGATCAGCCGGCGGGTTTCCGGATTCATCGTGGTCATCCACATCATCTCGGGATCGTTCTCGCCCAGGCCCTTGGAGCGCTGGATGCTGTCAGGCTTTTTGTCCTCTAAGTCCTCATGCAGGATCTTTGTCTTTTCGGATTCGTTGTAGGCAAACCAGGTCTTGCCCTTATAGGTGATCTCAAACAGCGGCGATTCCGCGATATACACATAGCCGTCCCGGATCAGCGTGGGACACAGCCGGTACAGCATCGTCAAAATCAGCGTGCGGATCTGGAAGCCGTCCACGTCGGCGTCGGTACAGATAACAACCTTGTTCCAGCGCAGCTGGGAAATGTCGAAAGAGCTCAGCTCCTTGGACTTCTTGCCCTGCACTTCCACGCCGCAGCCCAGGACCTTAATCAGGTCCGTAATAATGGGGCTGGCAAAGATCTTGGTGTAGTCTGCCTTCAGGCAGTTGAGGATCTTGCCGCGCACCGGCATAATGCCCTGGAAATCCGCGTCCCGGCTCAGCTTGACGCTGCCCAATGCGGAGTCGCCCTCGACGATATACAGCTCACGCTTTTCGGCATCCCGGCTGCGGCAGTCTACGAACTTCTGCACACGGTTGGCAATGTCCAGCTTGGTGGTCAGCTGCTTTTTGATGTTGGTACGGGTCTTTTCCGCGGATTCTCTGGCGCGCTTGTTGACCAGGATCTGTTCGGCGGCTTTGTCGGCCTCCTGCTTATTTTCAATAAACCAGACCTGCAGCTGCTCCTTGAAGAAAGCGGTCATCGCTTCCTGTGTAAACTTACTGTTGACAGACTTTTTCGTCTGGTTTTCGAAGCAGCCGATGGTGGAGAAGCAGTTGGTCACCAGCACCAGGCTGTCCTGAATGTCCTGATAAATGATCTTACTCTCATTTTTGCTGTACTTGTTGTTATCCCGCAGATATTTGTCGAAAGCTGCGGTAAAACCAAGCCGCACAGCACGGTCGGGGCTGCCGCCGTACTCCAGCCAGGAAGAGTTGTGATAGTAAGAGGTATGGCTCATCTGCTTGCTGAAGCAGAAGGATGCCGTGATCTTCAGCTTCATTTCCGGGCGGTTTTCTGCATCGCGGCCACGGCGCTCCGTTTCCCAGAAGGTAGGCATCGTAAAGGCATTATCCCCTACCATCTCCTCGATATACTGGCGGATGCCGTTCTCGTAGCAGAATTCCTCTTCCTCGAAGCGCTTGCCCACCTGGTTGCGGAAGCGGAAGCGAACGCCCTTATTCACCACCGCCTGACGGCGCAGAACATCCCGATAATACTCTGCAGGGATGTTGATGTCGGTAAAGACATTTCTGTCCGGACGCCAATGGAACACCGAGCCGGTCTTTCTGCCCCGGTCAGTGGGCTCTTTCTTCAGGCCGCCCTTGTTTCTGCCCTTTTCAAAGTGCAGATCGTAGCGGAAGCCATCCCGGCGGATGGTAGCGTCAAAAAATTCAGATGCATACTGGGTTGCGCAGGAGCCCAGACCGTTCAGGCCCAGGGAGTACTCATAGTTCTCGCCGTTCTCGCCGTACTTGCCGCCGGCGTACATCTCGCAGAAAACCAGCTCCCAGTTGTAGCGCTTTTCCTTTTCATTGTAGTCCACAGGGCAGCCGCGGCCAAAGTCCTCCACTTCCACGCTGAGGTCTTCGTAGCGGGTTACAATGATGGTATCGCCGTGTCCTTCCCGGGCCTCGTCAATGGCGTTGGAGAGGATCTCAAACACCGCGTGCTTGCAGCCTTCCAGATCGTCAGAGCCGAAAATGACCGCAGGGCGCTTGCGGACCCGGTCCTCGCCTTTGAGCATCGAAATACTGGTATTTCCGTATTGTTCCTGTCTTTTCGTAGCCATAATTATTACCTGCCATAGTTATCCATTTTAGCATCCTTATTATACGCATTTTTTGCCAAAAAGTCAACCTTTTGTGCTTTTTGAGCATTTATGACACAAAATCTTGGGTTTTGCAAAAAGAAAACCGACCCGGGACAAAATCCCGGGCCGGTCTTTTTATATGATTATTCCTTTTTATCCAGCCAAAGCTTGCAAATAAGCTCTACACCGGCGGACAGGACACCTGCAACCGGCCATACGACCCAGGTAATATTCCAATCACCTGACAGAAAGCTCCAGCATAGATAGATGGCGGTTACTGCAAGCCAGTAGACTGTCTCGATCGACTCACTGATCTTGCTTTTCTTCTTCCCCTTTTCGGCGTAATCTCCCTCTTTCAGCAGCTTTTGCAGGCTTGCCCAACGCACACCCGCAACGATAAACAGCATCGTGCCGATACCCACCATCAGGATGGTTACACAAAGCAGGATCATCATAAGCAATTCGTTTTTCGCAAATGTTCCGCACAGAAGCGGCACAGGCGACAGCACGCAGGTACCCACGCCGATGTAATTGCATTTCATATAGGTATCCCGGTATTCTTTCTGTCGTTCCTTTGCAAGTCCGGTTACGCCATACTCGGTTTCAAACGGCTCTTCTTCAAGAAATTCATAGGGTGCATTTTTGAACCCGGTACGTACGAACATCATGACTGCAATCGCAACAATGGGAAAAATTGCGACCACGCCGATTCCGGCAGCGATATCCTCAGAGATCGGCAAGTCGGTAAACTGGCTTATAGCAGTTAGAAGCAGTAGCGGGATAACCGATACGATGCATAAAAATGTTGCGATCGCAATCTTTTTCGAAGCTTCTTTTCTTTGCTCTATGTATTCATTGGCCTGCGCAAGAGAAATTTTTCTGACCGGCGTATCCTCCACGCCTTCCGCAAACTCCTCGTCCTCCATTTCATCCTTCAGCAGATAATCGGTGGTTACACCAAACAGATTTCCCAGCTGAAGGATCTTTTCCAGATCCGGTGTTGTCTGCGCCGCCTCCCATTTTGAAACAGCCTGACGGGATACATTCATCTTGTCAGCAAGCTCCTCCTGCGACCAACCGTTCTTCTTTCTGAGCTTGATTATCTTGTCGGCTAAAATCATAAAATCACCTCGTTCATATTTTGATAAGCACGGGGCTTATGCTGTACCTATATCTTAGTATAGATCACGGTTGCCTGCCACCAACTGCCGGCTTTCAATGTGTCAACCGACGGTTGCATTTAGAAAAACTGGCGAAATGCCGTAGGAAGTGCCGCCTCCGCTTCGATTTGTTCCCGGGTCAGCCAGATGAAGTCGCCTGCCGGCTCTGCTACCTCCAGATAGAAGCCCCGCATCTGCCATACGATGTGGGTAAAAATGTGGCTGCGCTCTACCTGTCGAAGCACATTTTTGGGCTTCAGGCCCATCTTCTCCACGATAAGCAGCGCCTGCTCCGTTTCCAGCTTGCCCGGCACGTTGGGATATTGCCACAACCCAGCCAGCAGGCCGGATTCCCGGCGCTTTTGCAGCGCAAATTGCCCGTCGCAGCTGAGGATAAATACCGTCTTTTCTTCTTCCTTTTTCGCCCTTTTGGGCAGCTTTACGGGGAATTTCTCCGCTGTGCCGTGGATAGCACTTCCACAGAATTCCCGGCAGGGACAATTTTCGCAATCCGGCTTCCGGTTCGGCCCGCAGACCGTGGCGCCCAGCTCCATCAGAGCCTGGGTGAAGTCCCCTGCCTCGAGCGGATACACCTGCGCCAATCTTTCCCGCACGGAAGCCTTGTAAGCCGGTAGATCAATAGGCGTTTCATCCTCCGTCAGCCGGGAGATCACCCGCAGAACATTGCCATCCACCGCCGGGGTCGGCTGATCGTAAGCAATGGAGCAGATCGCGCCAGCGGTGTACTCTCCCACTCCCGGCAGCGCCAGTACATCGGCATATTCCCCGGGAAATTCGCCGGCTTTCACGATCACCTGCGCGGCCTTTTTCAGATTCCGCACGCGGCTATAATAGCCCAGACCCTCCCACAGCTTGTGGAGCGCGTCGTCGTCGCAGTTCGCCAAATCTTCCACCGTGGGCAGCGCATCCAAAAAACGCCGGTAATAGCTCTTCACGGCCTCCACACGGGTCTGCTGCAGCATGATCTCTGACAGCCAGATGTGATACGGCTCTTTATCCTGCCGCCAGGGCAGCTCCCGTCGGTTTTCGTAATACCAAGGCAGCAGCGCCTGAGGTAACTTTTCAAATATAGACAAGCGCACCGCCTCCTTTGGATAAAATTATACTATCATCCCAGCGGAAAATCAATGCGCAAGATTTTGACATTCTTCGAAGCATTTGCTATAATGGCGGTATCTCAACTGCGGAGGTACGTTATGCGCAGAATATTTGCATTCATTATATGTTTTGCCCTTATGGCAGGGTTTGTGCACGCCGCACCTGCTGACACCCAGGACATCACCGATTCCACCACTTTCAGCGGCAGCGGTTACAGCAGTTTTGGCTTCCTGACGGACAAGAATGTCGATTCCTACAAAACCTCCTCCGGCAATGCCACCATCACCCTTTCCAATGATGCCGGTATCGGCAGTCTTTACCTGCTGTTCGACTTGGAATACGGCGAATACACCATCACCGCCGACGGCAAAACCGTAACAGCCGGCAAATACGAAATGCTCCACGAATATGTGGATCTGATCGCCGCATTCGGCACGGCGCCCACCTCGGTAACCTTGAATTTTGATAGCGGCAGTGTGCGCCTCAGCGAAATTTATGTGTTCTCCGGAACGGATGTGCCGGATTTTGTCCAGAAATGGTCTGCCCCGTTGGATGGCGGCGCGGATATCGTGCTGTTCGCCACCCACGGCGACGATGACCAGCTGTATTTTGCAGGACTGCTGCCGCTGTACGCCGCTGCTAAAGATTGCCGGGTGCAGGTGGTCTACCTGACGGATCACCGCAACACCACCAGCGCCCGGATCCACGAGATGATCAACGGTCTGTGGGCGGTCGGCGTGCGGGCTTATCCGGTTTTTGGCCGATTTGCCGACTTCCGCATCGACGATCTGGAGGAGACCTATCGCACCTACGAAAACAGCTACAACACCTCCCGTGAGGAGCTGCAGGGCTTCGTGGTGGAGCAGATCCGGCGGTTTAAGCCGCTGGTGTCTGTTGGCCACGACCTAAAGGGCGAATACGGCCACGGAATGCATCAGGTTTACGCCGATCTTCTGACCAAAGCGGTTGATCTGACCAATGATGCCACCGCATTCCCCGACTCCGCGAAAAAATACGGCATTTGGGAGATGCCCAAGCTGTACCTGCATCTGTACGAGACAAATCCCATCACTATTGACTATGATCAGCCGATGGATGTCTTTGAGGGCCTGAGCGCCTTCCAGGTGACCCAAAAATATGGCTTCCCCTGCCACGTGTCCCAGCAATGGACGGGCTTCCGCACCTGGCTCAACGGCTATGACGGCGAGATCACCAAGGCTTCTCAAAT
>JAFTUO010000061.1 GCA_017466215.1 Oscillospiraceae bacterium
CAGCGCTGCCAGCACATAGCGATAGTACACCGGCTGGGGATCTTCCATAAAGGATTGGGAAGCCAGCTCATCCCACCGCTGGGCATAGGTCTGCGCCGTATGGATAGAACGGCCTGCGCCCCGCATTTTGGCCAGCTGGAACCACCGGCGGTAGCCGTTGATCCGCTGATTGCGCTGCCGGTAATTGTCCGCCTGAATGGGCTGGGCGAGGGTCTGCTCCAATAGATCCAGCACTGCGGTCAGTTCCTTGACATCCATCTCCGCATAGGTATCTTCCTTGCTCTTGGCCTTGCTGTCGTAGCGAGCCATACGGATGCTGATAAGGCCTCTGCGGGCATCCTGTTTTTCCACATCGTGACCGGTAGTCTGCTGCAGATTGGACAGCAGATTTTCATAATAAGAGATTGCGCTGCCGTAGTCATTCATCATCACGTCGGAGCGGTACTCGTTCTCATAACGGGCGCACATTGCCCGGGTCTCCTCGCTGATAGGCAGGCCTTCCAGCAGATTCAGCAGACCCTCGATTTCAGACCGGTAACCTGCCTGAATGGCAGACAGCCGACCGATCTGCTGGGCAGTGCTGATATCCTTCCACTTGTAGACGCACCGCAGATACTTGATAAACATATCCAGCTTGGAGGCGAAGGCAAATTCCTCTTCTCCGTATTCCGCAGCTTTGTCGAACATAGCGGCAACCTGATCAATTTCCGTTTCCAGCTCCCGATAGCGCTCGCTGTTCGGAGGTGTTTCCTGACGGTCCCATTACTGTAGCAGGCCGTTTTTGCAAGACTCGGCATACATATGGTAAATCAGGGGGTCGGGACTCTCTGCCGATGCGGATTCCATCAGTTCTACAGCAATTGCGCCATAGGCCTTTGCAGCCTCCATATTCTCAACGCCGCCCTCCCGCTTGGAGCACAGACGGCCCAGATGGCCGTAGAAATGGGCGGCCATACGGTAGATTTCAGGAGTCGTTTCGGGGGAATTGGCTTTTGCCAGTTTGCCAAAGCTCTCTGCCAGCCGTTCCAGTACATACTTTCTGGAGGTAGGCTCGGCAATGTCCATAATCAGGCGGGAGAAGCTGTACTGGGCCATATTCTTATCCACAAACAGCCGCTCCAGCACGTCCTGATAGGCAACACTGAAGTTCTTGCTGCAGGCCTCATAGATCACATCAATGATCAGCTCTGCCAGTGCGCTCAGGCTGTTCTGCAGATCGCTGCCGTAAAGCAGCTGGCAGCATTTGTCCAGAATTGCCCCGCTGATCACGTGGTGCTTGGCGCGATATATCGGCACATCGTCATTGGTCCTTGCAGCAAGGAAGGCAGAAGTTGCGTATGTATAGGTGCGCAGATAATCGCTTCTTGCGGGAATGGTCAGGTAGTTATCGATAAGCTTTCTGGGAATACCTGTCTGGCCATAGTAATCACACAGGGCAATCATAGCAATGGCCTGAATTTCTCGGGTTTCCCGCTGGGGTCCGAGGATCCGGTCCACATACTCCTTAACGACGTTTAAATCCCGGTCCAGATAATAAAGACCAATCATAAAGGGGCATCGCATAGCGGCGCTCTGATTGACAAATTCCTGATAATGCTCATCCTTTATGGACTTTTCTATACGGGTCAGGGCGCTGTACTGCTTAAACAGATTCTTCAGTCTTTCCTCGCTGTCGCTGGTGATGGTGCGGAAATTGATAAGCTGTTCGTTTCTGCCTACCCGGAGATGGTCCAGCCGTCCCGCCACCACAAGGGCGCAGGCACGGGGCAGTTTGCGGATGTCGTCCTTCAGGCGGTTCACATCCACCGCGGTTTCGTCAGCAAGGATCAGCACGCCCCGCTTCATCTCGTCATACAGCTTCATAATCCGCTGGGTGATCTGGCTGTCGTATTTCCGCAGGATCAAGGTGGGATACTCCTGATGCAGATCCCAACCGATCTGCCGCAGTAAGGTAGAGCCGCCGATGCCCGGCTCGTGCACCAGATTGATAATTTTGTTGTCGGCGATTTCCGGCATACGCCGCAGCGTATGCCGCACCGTGTCCAGCGCCCGCTGGTAATCAGATTGCCGCATCAGCGGCACAACCAGATCCTGCTTAAAGGCGCTCCAAGGGGCAACCCCGCCGTGATAGAACTGGGAAATCTCCTTTTGGGCAGTCTCCTCATCTTCCTGCCCGATATCGGCATACAGCACATCGAAACACATATTTAGATTCAGCGCCAGATTGTCCGGCAGCTGCTTGTTGCCATCCTCAGAG
>JAFTUO010000062.1 GCA_017466215.1 Oscillospiraceae bacterium
CACCAAGACCCGCAGAAGATAAGGTTTACAAAGCTGCTGCTCGCAAGCGGCAGCTTTGCATTTTGCGAAGAGGGTGAGTATCCAAAACCCTCTCAGTCGCGCCACCCCCTTTGGGAGAGGTGTCCAAAATCTCTGATTTTGGACGGAGAGGGTGTCGCGCCAGCTCTCCCAGAGGGAGAGCCAAGAAACAAATGAGTAAGATCCTACATGAGGTGTGTTATGTCAACCATTGTGATCACCGGCGGCAGCCGGGGCATCGGTGCGGCGGCGGTAGAGCTGTTCGCGTCCAAAGGCCACCGGGTCTGCTTCCTGTATGAAAAAAATCACGCTGCTGCACAAGCAGTTGTGGAAAAATGCGGCGCGCAAGCGTTTTGCTGCGATGTTGCTGACGGACAAGCGGTAAAAGAAGTATTTTCCCAAATCGGTGATGTGGACGTGTTGATCTGCAACGCCGGCATTGCCCATATCGGTCTGATGCAGGATACCGATCCGGAGCTGTGGGATCGGATGTTCCATGTTAATGTCAAGGGCATTTACAACTGCGTCAATGCTGCGCTGCCGTCCTTCCTGCACAAGCAGGCGGGCTGTATCGTTACCGTTAGCTCTATGTGGGGTCAGGTGGGCGCATCCTGCGAGGTGGTCTATTCTGCCACCAAGGGCGCGATCATTTCTATGACCAAGGCTATGGCCAAGGAGTTTGCCCCCAGCGGCATCCGGGTAAACTGTGTTGCCCCCGGCTTGATATTGACGGAGATGTGTTCGATGCTGGATCAGGAAACCCTGGACGCTGTGGCACAGGAAACCCCGGTGGGCCATAACGGCACGCCGATGGACGTTGCAAAGGCAATGGAATATCTTGTGGATGCACCGTTCGTTACCGGACAAATTCTTCCCGTCAACGGCGGGTATGTTATCTAATGCAAAGGAGAAAATGTTATGAAAATTGCAATCGGCTGTGATCACGGCGCGCTGGCGCTGAAGGAAGTTCTGATCGCCCATTTGGAAAAGGCGGGCCATACCGTCAAGGATTTTGGCACCTATACCCTGGATTCCTGCGATTATCCCGATTTTGCCGGTGCTGCCGCTAAGGCTGTGGCTTCCGGCGAATGTGAGCGGGGCATTGTGCTGTGCACCACCGGTATCGGCGTGTCCATCGCTGCCAATAAGGTCAAGGGCATCCGCTGCGCGCTGCTCAGCGATGTGATGAGCGCCCGTATGACCCGGGAACACAATGATACCAATATGATGGCCATCGGCGCTGCCGTGGTTGGCCAGATGCTGGCGCTGGAGATCGTGGACACCTGGCTGGGCACGGAGTTTTCCCACAACGAGCGCCATCAGCGCCGGATCGACAAGGTCATGGCCCTGGAGGGTTAAGAGGAAATAGGAAAAGCTGCTGTTGAAAAACAGCAGCTTTTTCCATGCCCTCTCCCGGGGAGAGGGTGGATTTTTGCGAAGCAAAAAGACGGGTGTGGAACGGCGTGCAGTAAAAGTACCGTAAAAGCCTTAACATTGTGCTTAATCTAAGATTACTGCCCGCATTCCACATCCGCCCCTTCGGGGCACCTTCTCCCCGGGAGAAGGGTAAAAGCCACCTCGAAAGAGGTGGCTTTTATTAAAACTGATAGCCGGCGGTGAGCAGGCGATCCAGAGCTTCGTTGGCTTCGTCGTCGGAAAAGAGGGCGGTGAAGCGTTTGTCGATGACCAGCGCTTCCAGGCTTATATCCAGCCGGTTTTTCTGCGCCAGCAGGCTGAAGCCATCGCTTTCCCGGTTGGAGGACATAATGCGATGGGCGTTTTTCATTGCATCCGCATCCACCGGACGCATCCGCACGCCCAGCGCGGCGGCCTTTTCCCGGTTTTGCGCCCAGGCGGCAAGAAATTTTTCTTCCATATCACTTTTCCAGAATGACAGCGCCGTTATTTTCGCTCAGCGCGGCCAGAATGTGGGCGGCGGCTTCGGCAGCGGTGCATTTGATCTGCTCGCCGGTGCGCATATTCTTCACGGAGCATTTGCCCTCCGCGATCTCATCCTCGCCCAGCAGCACAGCAAAGGGCACGCCCAGCTTGTCGGCGTAGGCCATCTTCTGCTTGAACTTCTTCTGCTCGGCGTACAGCTGCACCCGCAGGCCGGCAGTGCGCAGCTCCTCCGCCAGAGCGATAGCGGCGGCGCAATCGCCCATCGGCAGCACCAGAGCATCCGCCGGGGCGCTGGGAAGCTCGGGATTGATGAGGCCCTGCTCGTCCAGCACGTAGAACAGACGGGTCAGACCAATGGAAATGCCAACGCCGGGCAGCTTCTTCTCGATGTAGTAGCCTGCCAGATCGTCATAACGGCCGCCGGAGCAGACCGAGCCGATCTCGGGATGGTCAAGAAGTGTGGTCTCGTACACCGTGCCGGTGTAGTAGTCAAGACCTCTTGCGATGGTCAGGTCAACAGCAAAATTCTCCTCAGGCACGCCGAAAGCGGCCAGATTGGCGGTAACCGCCTTCAGCTCCGCAAGACCCTGATCGAAGATCTCATTCTTGCCGGCGTAGCCCTCCAGGGCGGCCACAACATCGGCGTTGCTGCCGGTGATGGCCATAAATTTCAGGATGGCATCCGCCTGCTCCCCGGTCAGACCGCAGTCGTCAGTCAGGCAAACGCGCACCTTGTCCGCGCCGATCTTATCCAGCTTGTCCACATTGCGCATAATGTCGCTGGACTTATCGCTCAAGGAGAGCATCGCGTAGAAGCCGTTGAGGATCTTGCGGTTATTGACCCGGATCTGGAAGCGCTTCAGACCGAAGCCACGGAACACCTTATAGATGATGGCGGGGATCTCCGCTTCATTCAAAATATCCAGCGCGCCGTCGCCGATAATGTCGATATCCGCCTGGTAAAATTCCCGGAAACGGCCGCGCTGCGCCCGCTCGCCGCGGTAGACCTTGCTGATCTGGAAGCGGCGGAAGGGGAATGCCAGGTCGTTATAGTGCAGGGCAACGTACTTTGCCAGAGGCACGGTCAAATCAAACCGCAGCGCCAGGTCGGAATCGCCCTTCTGGAAGCGGTAGATCTGCTTTTCAGTTTCGCCGCCGCCCTTGGCCAGCAAAATCTGGGCATCCTCGATCACCGGGGTGTCCAGGGCGGCAAAGCCGTAGGAGCTATAGGTCTTGCGCAGGATCTGAAGCATCCGCTCGAACTGCGCCTGCTTGCCGGGCAGCAGCTCCATAAAGCCGGACAGCGTCCGGGGTCTCATAATGCTCATAAAAAGTTTCCTCCAATTAGACAAGGTGTTGAGAAAAAGAGTGTCATTCCGAGGAAGGGCAAAGCCCTGACGTGGGAATCTCCTGGCACAGTTTATCGACAACAGATGCAGGAATAGGGATTGTACCGGGAGATTGCCACGGCCCTTTGGGCCTCGCAATGACAGGTTGTTTTGTTCGTATTTGATAGGGAAAAGTGGAGAGTAAAGCACTCTCCACCGAAAACGCGTATTAGTGTCTGGGCTTTGCGTGCAGCATTTCGCGCCAGTCCAGATCGCCCCGCTGCAGACCCATAATGAACAGCTCCGCAGAGGCCAGATTGGTGGCCATAGGCACATTGTGCTGGTCGCAATGGCGGATGGTCTCCACCATCAGGTTGTCGTCCCAGGGATCGACGGTGTTGGGGTCATTAAACAGCAGCACCAGATCCAGCTCGTTGTAAGCGATGCGGGCATTGATCTGCTGATGGCCGCCCTGCTTATGGGACAGCAGCAGCGTAACATCAAGGCCGGTGTTGTCAACGATCAGCCGGCCGGTGGTTGCGGTGGCGTAGAGGTTATGCTTGCTCAGAATGCTCTTGTAGGCGGTACAGAATTGGACCATCAGTTCCTTTTTCTTGTCGTGCGCCAGAAAAGCTATATTCATGCTCCATCGCTCCTTTCTTATTTGTAGGGTATGGGTTCGGGGAACCCTTGAATTCTCTTGGCGATCCGCTTGCAGGCTTTGGCGGCGGCGCTGCGCTTGTTGTAGCACAGAAGCGGCTGCTCAAAGGCGGCAGAGAGCGTAACATCGGGATCGTCTGGCGTGATGCCCAGCAGCGGCAGACCGGCCCGGTCCATCACATCGTCCACGGTAACGCACAGATCGTGGTAAAGTTTTTCGTTGACCCGGTTGACGATCACGCGGACCTGGGTCTTGCCCATCTTTTCCAGAAGCTCGCCTGCCCGGGCGGCATCCCGTACAGAGGCGGGGTCAGCGCCGGTAACCAGGATCACCTGATCCGCGTGCTTGGCGCACAGCCGGAAACCGGCTTCGATACCGGCGGGGGCATCCAAAAGGATGAACTGGTATTGCTTTTTCGCATCTTCCAGGAAAGCGGCGAAGCGCTCCTCGTCAATATCCGCACTGGTGCAGTTGGCAGGGGCGGTGAGGAAGAACAGCGTGGGGAAATCGGGGTGTTGGGTGGCGCTGTCCAGCGGGTAGTTGCCGCTGCACACGTCCACAAAGGAAAGGGCGCAGAAATCCGCAAGGCCCAAAGAAATATCAAGATTGCGCAGTCCAATGTCGCAGTCGATGCACAGCACCCGCTCACCGGATTGGGCCAGGGCAGAGGCGATACCGGCGCAAAGGGACGTTTTACCCGTTCCGCCCTTGCCGGACAGTACAGCAATCAGTTTGCCCATACTTTCGTTGCCTCCTTTGCCAATTTGTCTACATTATAAAGGAAAAACGCACAAAACGCAAGAGGGAAATACAAGTTTTTGGAAGTTTTTTCATCACTTTACACAAAAATTCCCGTCAAAGAAGGAACGGATCTCCTCCCGGGTGGCGGCCACAGTACCCTGCTGGAAATTTGGCTTACCGCCGCCGCGGCCGTTAAGGGCTTCGGTCAGCGCCTTGCCCAGCTGGCGCAGGTCGCCGTCCTGGGTGGCAAGGCAGTAGGAAACGCCGCTGCCGCTTTCAGAAAACACCGCGGCAAAGCCGCTTATCGCCCGGCTGATCCGGTCGGCCAGCTCCCGCACCTGTCCCGGCTCAAGGTTTTCTTCAAAGTGCAGCACATTTTTCCGGCCGGCATAGCGGCCTGCGATGGATGTAAATACCTGCTTCTGCAGCTCATTGGCCCGGAATTTCTCCTTGGCCAGGGCGTCCTGCGTCTTTTTGGCGGCCTCGCCGGTCTCCAGGATTTTGGAGGAGAAGGTCTGGGAAACGGTGCGGTTTTGGTCGAAAACGGCGGTCATATACCGGTATGCCCGGCCACCGCAGACCACCTCCAGCCGGACGCCGCCGTGGAATTTGACGCAGGAGAGGATCTTGATCAGACCCACCTCGCCGGTGTATGCTACGTGGATGCCGCAGCAGGCACAGCTGTCCACATCGCCTACCTGCACGATCCGCACTGGCCAGGGCAGGGCCCGCTTGGTGCGATACTGTACGGCGGGCAGCTCCTCGGGGGAGGGAATCCAGCATTTGACGCTCTGATTTTTCCAGACGGCCTCGTTGGCCTTTTTCTCCAGGTCAGATAATTCCTCCGGGGAGATCGGGCCGTCAAAGTCCACCTCCATCACCTCCGCGCCAACGTGGAAGCCGGTATTATGATAGCCAAATCGGGCGTTTATCAACCCGGAGAGGATATGCTCGCCGGTGTGCTGCTGCATCAGATCGAAGCGGCGATCCCAGTCGATTTCGCCCTCCACCGTTTCACCCACCGTCAGCAGGCCGTCGCAAAGGTGCAAAATTTCCTCGCCCTTTTCCCGGACGTCCAGTACATTTACGCAGCCAAGCGTGCCGATATCGCAGGCCTGGCCGCCGCCCTCGGGATAAAATGCGGTGGCATCCAGGGTCACCAGCCAGCCCTTTTCGCTTTGCTTGCAGCCGGTAACGGTGGCGGAAAACTGGGTCAGATGGCAATCCTCATAAAATAGCTTCCTCATAGCGTTCTCCTTTGAAGTTTTCTGTGATTATACCCCATTTCGGGAAGATTTGCAATCTTTTGACAGATGTGGTATACTAAAGCCTGTCTTAATAAATTCTTAAAAGAAAGAGGGCTTGTATGAGAGAGAAATTCAAGCTAACACCTCTGGAGCGCAGCTGGGTGCTGTATGACATCGGCAATTCCGCATTTACTTTGCTGGTGGCCACGCTGCTGCCCATTTATTTTAATGCATTGGCAACCGGTGCAGGGGTCAGCGAGGATATGTACCTGTCCTACTGGGGCTATGCCGGCTCGATCGCCACCGCACTGGTGGCCATCATCGGCCCGATTTGCGGCACGATGGCCGACCAAAAGGGCTTCAAAAAGCCCATTTTCCTGGTTAGCGTGATTGTTGGCGTGCTGGGCTGCGCGGCGCTGGGAATTACCCAGAACTGGCTGCTGTTTTTGGGCATTTACATCATCGGCAAGGTGGGCTTCAACTCCAGCCTGGTATTTTATGATTCGATGCTGCCGGAAATCACCACGGACAAGCGGATGGATAATGTGTCGACGATGGGCTATGCCTACGGCTATATCGGCTCGGTGATCCCCTTTGTTGCCTGCTTGGTGCCGGTGCTGATGTACGAAAGCTTCGGCATCACCCAGACCACGGCGCTGATCATCGCGTTTGCGGTTACCGCAATTTGGTGGGCGGTGTTCACCCTGCCCCTGCTGAAGCGCTATCACCAGACTGCCTATGTTCCCAAGCGCAGCCACGTGGTGGCGGATACCTTCCGCCAGCTGGGTCAGACTCTGAAAAAGGCCCGGAAGGAAAAGCATATTTTCCTGTATCTGCTGGCGTTTTTCTTCTTCATCAACGGCGTGTACACCATCATTGATATGGCCACCGCTTATGGCACGGCGCTGGGTCTGGATACCACCGGACTTTTGCTGGCGCTGCTGCTGACCCAGATCGTGGCCTTCCCCTGCGCCATTATCTTTGGCAAACTGGCGGCAAATCACGATTCCGGCAAGCTGATCAAGATCTGCATCGTTTGCTACACCTGCATTACCGCGTTTGCAATGTTCCTGGTGGCCCAGTGGCAGTTCTGGCTGCTGGCGACGCTGGTGGGTATGTTCCAGGGTGCGATCCAGGCGCTGAGCCGGTCTTACCTGGGCAAGATCATCCCCGCCGACCAGAGCGGCGAATATTACGGCCTGATGGATATTTGCGGCAAGGGCGCTTCCGTTCTGGGAATGGGTCTGGTGGCGCTGATCAATCAGCTGACCGCCGGCTGGGATGTGAACATCTTCGGCCTGCAGCTGCAGAATGAAAATCTGGCGGTAGGTATGCTGGTGATCCTGTTCATCGTCGGCTATGCCATCTTCTGCAAGGCCAATAAGCTGAGCAAGGAAAGAGTTGGCGTGTAAAATACACTGCAATCCTACTTGCCTCTCCCTTTGGGAGAGGTGGCAAAAATCTCTGATTCTTGACGGAGAGGGTATCTAACAAAACCCTCTCAGTCAGCCTGTTCGGCTGACAGCTCTCCCAGAGGGAGAGCCAAGAGGTTTTCTGTAAAATAAAAAGGTGTGTGGACTTCTCCACACACCTTTTATTATTATCTTAGTACATTCCACCCTGGGCGGCGGCTGCGGCAGCAGCGGCATCGCCGGCGGGATCGGGCTTGTCGGCCACCAGAGATTCGGTGGTCAGTACGCAGCCTGCGATGGAG